>CAIRRW010000104.1 GCA_903881065.1 uncultured Bacteroidota bacterium | reverse complement strand
TCATCTTTTGAATCTAGTGTGTTAGATTTCTTAGTTGTGATTTGCTTTCAAAATGTATCTTTGACTTATTGATAAACATCTGTACATTCTGTTCCGATATATCGGTGAAGTTGTGATTTGCTTTCAAAATGTATCTTTGACTTATTGATAAACATCTGAAATGTTTAAATTAATAAAAGATGCTGTGTTGTGATTTGCTTTCAAAATGTATCTTTGACTTATTGATAAACATCGGAGATGGCATATCAATAGATGAAATAGGGTTGTGATTTGCTTTCAAAATGTATCTTTGACTTATTGATAAACATCACGGATAAAAATAAGTAAGACAGGATACTGTTGTGATTTGCTTTCAAAATGTATCTTTGACTTATTGATAAACATCACTATGTGAATACAAGAGTATGGAATAAAGGTTGTGATTTGCTTTCAAAATGTATCTTTGACTTATTGATAAACATCTTTCACGCCAACTAATAGATTCATCACATTGTTGTGATTTGCTTTCAAAATGTATCTTTGACTTATTGATAAACATCGTAGAAACAGTTCACATCAACATGGGTGGCGTTGTGATTTGCTTTCAAAATGTATCTTTGACTTATTGATAAACATCTTTATGCAAGGCAGAGAAGATTGAAACTTAGTTGTGATTTGCTTTCAAAATGTATCTTTGACTTATTGATAAACATCCGATAAATTAAAGAAAGAGCCTATACTTAAGTTGTGATTTGCTTTCAAAATGTATCTTTGACTTATTGATAAACATCTTTAAATCCTTCATTATGCACACCTGCATAGTTGTGATTTGCTTTCAAAATGTATCTTTGACTTATTGATAAACATCAAAACACCGTCAGCGGCACCGGTAAAACAGTTGTGATTTGCTTTCAAAATGTATCTTTGACTTATTGATAAACATCGCGGTAGAGAATTTATAAAACAAGCCCCGGTTGTGATTTGCTTTCAAAATGTATCTTTGACTTATTGATAAACATCGTAATGATAGACCAGAGTAACATACCTGCAGTTGTGATTTGCTTTCAAAATGTATCTTTGACTTATTGATAAACATCAGATATAGTCAAAACTCAACAACAACAATGCTTTAAGGTAAGTTTATCAATAAAAAAACGAGGTGTTTATTGTACTAAATCCGAGCTGTGCTCGGATTTTTTTATTTCTATTTGTTCGACTTCTCGACTCCGCTCGATGTGACAAAAAATTAAAATAGCTCGAGTTGCTGGGGGATTTTTGGCATCTCTGCCTTCTTGGTTCCATAAAAGAGTTCCATTTCGCCAAACTGTTTATCTGTAATTTGCAGTATTCCTATTTTGCCATATTCGGGCAACATCTTTTTTACTCTATTGCTATGTACCGTTGCGTTTTCGGAACTGGCACTGTGTCGCACATACATACTGAACTGAAACATGCTAAATCCATCTTCCATTAATTTCTTTCTGAATTTGGAAGCTACTTTTCTGTCCTTCCGGGTTTCGGTAGGCAGGTCGTACATTACAAGTGTCCACATGATGCGATAGGCGTTAAGTCGGTCGGTTGGTATCAAAGTGAATTATAAATTAAGTAAACAATTATATTTTTAGATCCTTCGCTTCGCTCTGGATGACAGCTTTTTAGCAGAGTGGGGGAGAAGGAGAGGAGAAAACGGCAAAGCCGTTTTCTCCTCTCCTTCTATAAAACCTACACTTTTACTGTCATTTCGAACATAGTGAGAAATCTCATTTTATGTTTTTCTTTTATATAAATTCGGGGTACAACAATTTTCGTTGTTCTCCATCATAACATTTTACCAGACTTACCGCTGTGCGCTGTGTCGCATTCATAAGTGGACTCGACATTTCATCGAGTACAACATCCATTGCTGGAATCTGTAATAGTATTTGTTTTATTTCCTTTGGTAAATCTTCTTTTACTCCAAACTCTTTGATTATATTACAAACTACTTTATCTACATACGGGCGATACGGTTCCATTAAGTCATCAGCAAGACAATAAGCATTGTATCTATTGCGGTGAAATATTCCTAATGTCGGCAGCAGTCCTGCTGCTACAATACTTCTTGCCATTGTCGCTCTCAATAACGAATATCCATAATTAAAATAATGATTGGGTGGTGGACCTTCGCGAAAGCGTTTGAAGTTTGTTAAACCTTCAAGGTTTTCAAAACCTTGAAGGTTTGCGTTGGAGAAAATATTTCCCCAATAATGCGCTGCTGCGGTAGCTTCGCAGTTATCAGTATCTCCACTTTTTACATTACGATAGAGTGGAATAAAATAACCATTATCTATTTCCAGTTCTTTAAAATGAGCAGATTGGTTTTTTATTTTTTGAGCAACTGTTTGTGCCCACAATTGTTTTTTCAATGGCTCGGTAGCATCCAATTGAGCTCTGAAACGTTCTGTTTGTATCGTATTGCCAGAGAGAGGAAGCATTAATCCTGTAGGGTGGTGAGTGCTGTCGCAGGTAATAAATGCCACATTATTATCAAGCAATGCTTCTATTAATGCCTGTGTTATGGTTATTTGTTTGTTATCAAGCACTACTATTCCTATGTCTTCCACAGGAATACTTACAGTTGCATCTTTTTTAAATTCATTAGGCAATAAATCATTTTTCTCTACTTCAGGCAAACGCAATACCAATTGAGCATTGGTAAGGCTCAAATATGCAGGGTTACCGAAATAGAGGGTTCGTTTTATCATTTAGCTAACCAATTAATTTCACCATCTGGTTTTAATTCAAAATGTAATCCTTCTATAAGAAAATCTAAGTTTCCTAATGATAGTTTTAGTTTGGGCCAAGGAACTTCATAATTAAAGGATGAAAACCCATTAAATATGGACTTGCCATATTTTTCTTCCAATTGTTTAAGTTCATTATCACTTCTGGAATCTAGGTGATAACCAAAAACAATTCTACCATCTTTCTCAAATTTTATAATGTAATAAAGTCTTTTCGTTAAATCAATTCTTTCTAATTCCATTACTTCGTTTGGATTCTTATCTTTGAAGAATAAAACTTTTTGTCTTGTTTTCAAAATTGATAAAAGTTCCAACTTTTCTCCTTTTTTATTAAAGCTTATTTCTTTTTCAATTTCAATACT
>CAIRRW010000103.1 GCA_903881065.1 uncultured Bacteroidota bacterium | reverse complement strand
GAATATTATGGATTGAAACAGATAAAATGGCTGTTTGATAAGGCAGGTTTAAAAGTTATTGATGTCAACTTTAATGATACCAATGGCGGCAGTTTCAAGATTACAGCAGCTAAAAAAACTTCGCATTATCCCGAATGCACTTCATTGGTAAATGAAATAATTACCAAAGAAACAATTTATGATTCGTTAGAACCATTTGTTGCATTCAAAAATAAAGTACTGAAACATAAGCAGGAATTAATTTCGACCTTAACAAAATTAAAAGAAGAGCACAAAAAAGTATTCGGCTTTGGTGCGTCCACCAAAGGAAATGTGATATTGCAATACTGTGGAATAACAAGTGAACTGCTGCCATTTATAGCCGAAGTAAATGAAGATAAATTTGGAAGTTATACTCCCGGAACATTGATTCCTATTATATCCGAGAAGGATGCACCGGCCGCCAAACCTGATTATTATTTTGTACTGCCATGGCACTTCCGCGAAAATATAATTTCTAAAGAGCAGGCATTTTTAGATGCCGGAGGAAAACTACTCTTCCCATTACCCGAAATTGATATTGTAAGCAAATGAAAAAGGCTTTAATTATTGGGCATACCGGTCAGGACGGTACATATCTGTACGATTATCTGGATAAATTGCATTATCAAATCATTGGAATTTCAAGCAATACCTACCGCAGTAATTTCACTTCTATCACTTCAACTATTGATATTACTGATAAAAAAGCAGTGGACAAACTGCTGATTTCTTTTGAGCCAAACGAAATTTATTTCCTTGCTGCTGTGCATCAATCCTCCACCGATATTACGAATGACGAATATCAACTGTTTCAGAATAGTTATAAAATAAATGTGCTTGCGCTTAGTAATTTCCTTGATGGAATAACTAAATATTCAAAAGGAAGCAGATTATTTTATGCTGCATCCTCTCATGTTTATGGTAATCCTCCATCGGAAATACAGAATGAAAACACTCCTCTGAATCCTAACTGTATATATGGCATTACCAAAACTACTGCCATACAATTGATTCGTTATTTTAATGCCAGCTGCAATGTTTATGCAAGTGTAGGTATCCTTTATAATCATGAATCGCCTTTGCGTTCTTCAAAATTTGTATCAAAAAAGATTGTTGAATCAGCAGTTGCAATAAAAAATAACAAATTGGATAAGTTAGTGTTGGGCAACCTAAAAGCAAGTATCGATTGGGGTTACGCTCCCGATTATGTTGACGCAGCAGTTAGAATATTGCAGTTAAATGCTCCTGATACGTTTGTAATAAGCAGCGGCAAAACGCATACTGTCGGTGATTTTGTAGCGGGTGTTTTTAATTATTTACAACTGGACTGGAAATTATACGTAACCGAAAATCCGGATTTAATAAAGAAAACAAACAAGAAAACATTACTGGGAGATTACTCTAAATTGCATGCAGCAACCAACTGGAAACCGAGTGTAAGCTTTTCGGAGTTGATAGAAATAATGGTAAAAGCAGAAATAGAAAAGCAGAATAATGAATAACAAAACACTGATTTTTATTCCTACTTACAATGAATCAGAAAATGTTAAAAAGATATTTTCAGAAATAAAATCATTATCGCTTTCTGCTGATATATTATTCCTCGACGATAATTCACCGGATGGAACTGGTGCTATAATTGATAAAATAATTGCTGAGAATAAAAATGTTTTTGCTATACATCGTAAAGGAAAACTCGGTATAGGCAGTGCTCATAAAGATGGGATCAATTGGGCATACAGCAATAATTACGATGTATTGATTACTATGGATTGTGATTTCACGCACTCTCCTGAATACATTCTGGATTTTATAAAACACTCCGAACACCATGATATTGTAATTGGTTCGCGATACATGGATAAGGACAGTCTGAAAACATGGAATCTATTCAGAAAATCATTAACTCACTTAGGCCATTTTTTAACAAGTACTTTACTAGGCATGCCTTATGATTCGTCGGGTGCATTCAGGTTATATAATTTAAATCGAATCCCTCAAGGAGTCTTCGGGCTGATAAAATCGAATAGTTATTCGTTCTTCTTTGAAAGTTTATTTATCCTAAACTTCAATAAATACAGCGTCTTTGAATTCTCTATACAGCTACCTTCCAGAACATATGGTCACTCAAAAATGTCGTATAAAGATGTTTATAAGAGTTTGAAGTTTCTGGTAATGATTT
This sequence comes from uncultured Bacteroidota bacterium, assembly GCA_903881065.1. GTDB lineage: Bacteria > Bacteroidota > Bacteroidia > 2-12-FULL-35-15 > 2-12-FULL-35-15 > 2-12-FULL-35-15. The sequence goes on along the minus strand of CAIRRW010000103.1, from coordinate 1,103 downwards.
ACAGGCAGAAAACTTTTAACAAGAAGAAATTTATATATAAAAATTAAACATGATTGATAAGTCGGAGGAAATACAACAGGACTGGGATAAGTACTGGGCAGATAAAGACAAAAAGAAAGGCAATAAAGTGTATGATATTATTGCTGCTATTTATCGGAAACTAGTACTTAAAAACATACTTGATTATTTCATAAAAAAATATTTTGATAAAGGATGGAATGTACTCCATGCAGGATGCGGAAGCGGGCAGGTGGATGTTGACTTTGCAGATTATATTGATATAACAGCACTCGACATTTCGGAGAACGCACTTAAAATATACAAAAGAATACATGGTGAAAACTGTAAAACTATTCAAGGAGATATCTTCCATTTACCTTTCCCCGACAAAAGTTTTGATGGTTTGTATAATTTAGGCGTGATGGAACATTTTACTCATGAAGAAATCTACATGATATTGGCAGAATTTAAAAGAGTATTGAAGCCTTCAGGAAGGATAATAATATTCTGGCCACCGAAATTTGGTGTTACTGTATTTGTGCTGGACAGTGCTCACTTCATATTAAATAAAATTTTCAGAATGAATATTACATTGCATCCTGCCGAAATATCCCGTATTCAATCAAAGAAAGAAACTATTGACATTTTTGAAAAGGCAGGCTTTAAAGTAGTTAGATATTATTTTGGAATACGAGATATATTTACACAATGCGTAATTGTGGCTACAAATAAATAATTGCATTAGATATGGTTGAGATTTTTCTTAAATATTATGGATTATTTGCCTGTAGCATTATTCTTTTTTATTTTTTAGGAATATTTGTCAATTACATATTCAATATCCAAGCAAAATACACTTCATTTTTCACAGATTTCTTCTTAAAACTCATATTAGGAGCCAGTATATTTGCAGTTCTTGTTTCTATCTATTTTACTAAAGGAAAAACAATTAATTTATGTTTCTTAATTATTGGTTCAGGACTATTAATATTACAGCATAAAGAAAAAAAGCAACGTATTCCAGATACCAATAAACAGTTCTTTATTGGTTTTAATTGGGAAAGGATTCTGTCTTTATTATTTTTCTCATTGCTCGTTTTCAT
>CAIRRW010000102.1 GCA_903881065.1 uncultured Bacteroidota bacterium | reverse complement strand
TCTGGTTTCATTCGTTGGATAACATTACCTTTTCAATGGTAGCTGCTACCAATAATGCTTCCACTATTTTAGGCGGATATAAAAGAGGTACAATTGTTTATTTCCGAACTCAATTGAGCATAAAAGATGAGCTTCAGGAGATGAGCCAGACAATAGAAGTTGCTGCTAAATAACGCAAAAATGCCTAACGCTCGAGCAATAAGGTCTTCCACTCGAGCGTTATGGTCTTACACTCGAGCGTTATGGTCTTACGCTCGAGTGTTATGGTCTTACGCTCGAGCTTTATGGTCTTACACCCGAGTGTTATGGTCTTACGCTTGAGCTTTATGGTCTTACGCTCGAGCTTTATGGTCTTACGCTCGAGCTTTAGACCTTATTTGGTCTCCGTAGCGGTTTTTAACCCTCAAAAGCCCTGCTAATAGGGTTAATTACTAATGAATACTAAAAACCAGTCCCGTTTTGGTGAAAGCCGAAACGGGACTGGTTTTTGAATTTAATATACCTAGATTAGTCTGAAAGAGAACCAGAAATCAAATTTATTAAGACGAAACAGTATCCTTATTCTTCTTTGATTTTAGCATATCAGCCAATGCCTTCACAGCGCGTTCATGTTTCTTTACATACGGATTTTCCATATCCCAAACATAACCAGCCAATACCGAACAGATTTTACTCTTTACAGATTCTTCCGGTTCTTCGGCAAAGAAAATTTCGTGTAAATCACCCGAATACCAGCCATTAACATACGTGCGGAACGTATTTATACCTTGCATCATATATTCGGTATAGTCTTTTTGCCAGTCAGGATTATTACCTTTCAGAAACTCACAGGTAAGTTTAGCTGCTCTATTGCCCGACTCCATCGCGAAGGTAACACCCGAAGAAAATACAGGATCTAAAAATTCCGTAGCATTGCCTACCAATGCAAAGCCATCACCATAAAGTGTTTTGGTTGAAATAGAATATCCTTCAATTGTTTTAGGTTCGAACATCATTTCTGCATCTTTAAATCTTTCAGCAGTATGTATATCAGTAGCAATAATGGATTTCATTCTTTCTACCGGATTTTCAGGATGGTCTTTAAAAAATTCGGGGCTGGAAACAAACCCTACTGAAGTAAGTCCGTTTGAAAAAGGAATTATCCATATCCATGTTTGTTGCTGATGAACAACCACGGTAATACGGTTTCCATCAATACCGGCAGGGCGTTTCAAGTCTTTAAAATGAGTGAAGTGAGTTTTTCTGTTACCTAATTTTGAAGGTTCATCCAAACCGAACATACGAGGTATAACACGCCCATAACCGCTTGCATCAACAATAAACTTGGCTTCTATTTGAGTTTCATTTCCATGTTTATCAACAACAGTTGTGGTGGAATCAGTACCATTGAATTTTATATCAGTAACAGCAGTTTCAAAATCAACAGGCACTCCCATCTTTTGAACTTCAGTTGCAAGAATCAAATCAAATTCACCACGCGGTACTTGCCATGTCCACTTCCATCCACTACTAAACTGCTGTTCGAAATTAAAATCACAAACTTCCTCACCACGAACAAATTTAGCTCCGAACTTTTCCTGAAAACCAGCATTCTTTACAGCTTCCAGAAATCCTGCTTCATCCAAATGATCCATTACACGGGGTAATAAACTTTCTCCGATTACAAATCGTGGAAATTTCTCTTTCTCCACAATTCTTACTTTAAATCCTTGTTTATTTATTAATGAGGCTGCAATTGTTCCTGCCGGACCTGCGCCGATTACCAATACATCTGTTTTTTCCTTTTTCATTTTGTCTGATTATATTCGTGAATTAATAGCTGCTAAATTACTTTTTTTTAGAATATAATAATACATACAAGTAGTAATCTTTTTCATTGGTAACAAAACAAGCCATTTATTGTTTACCAATTTTAAAAGCAATATTCGGCCTCTATCTATTCAAAATTCATCTATATTTACCGTTGATATTTTTAAAGATTAAATGCTTAAAATAAAACTACTTCTTCTTTCGTTCACAATATTGGCACTTAATGCAGTTGCGCAATTTCCTGCAAATAATTACCCTACTGCTGGTAATATATATTATTGGAAAAACCGTAAACCATTTGAAGGTTACTGGCAACAGGATGTGTATTATAAAATAACTGCTTCTTTGGATGATAAGAAGGATATTATTGATGGCTCCGAGGAACTTACCTATACTAATAATTCACCGAATGAGTTGAAGTTTATTTATTTTCATTTATATAGCAATGCAGAAGCAAAGGGTTCGTACCTCGCCGATTTATATAAACACAATAAAACGAAAGTTAAGTTCGGTAAGTATTCCGAGCAGGGATTGGGATGTAATGTATCCAAAATAACTGCGAATGGTGTGGAATTAAAAATGGAACAGGACAATACAATACTAAAGGTAGTATTGGCTACTCCACTGAAATCAGGCGAAAGCATGAGTTTTAAAATTGATTTCAAAACTTATTTCAATGGAGGAACTATTCGTAATCGCATGAAACTGTTTAATGCATGGGGCAGCAAACATTATGATGTAGTACACTGGTACCCGCGTATTTCAGTGTACGACCGTAAACAAGGATGGGATACCGACCAGCACATGGATCATGAATTTTATGGGGACTTCGGAACGTATGATGCAGCATTTACATTGCCTAACAATTATATACTGGATGCTACAGGAACATTGATAAATAGAGATGAAGTACTGCCTGCCGACCTACGCGAGAAACTAGATATTAAAAACTTTGCTAAGAAACCATGGGGCGAAAAACCTTCTACTATAGTTGCTGCTGATGGAACTACTAAAACATGGAAGTTTCATGCAGAGAATGTACATGACTTTGCTTTAACTGCCGACCCAACATATCGCATTGGTGAAGCAGAATGGAATGGAATTAAATGTTATGCATTGGCAGAAGAACCTCATGCTGCAAGATGGCAGAATGCAGCACAATATGCGGCAAAAGTTATAAAAGTAAATTCGGAAAGCTGGGGTTTGTATGGTTATCCAAAAATGACAGTAGCTGATGCACAGGATGGAATGGAATATCCGATGCTTACCCTTGATGGCGGCATGGACCCTGATTACAGAGCTTTGCTTGCGCATGAAATTAGCCATAACTGGTTCTTTGGCATGATAGGCAGTAATGAAACGTATCGCGCAGCACTGGATGAAGGCTTTACACAGTTTCTTACCGCATGGGATTATGAAAGAATAGATGGTGATGCAATAATAAAATATCCTCCCAAAAATAAGTACGTAAATTATTTTACAGACCCTGAAATGGTGCGTAACTCTCGGGTATACGCAGGTTATATGAATGATGCCTGCCGAGATATAGATGCGTATATGTGTGTGCATTCGGATATGTATAATGGTGCTGTAGCCAAAGGAGGAGGATACAGGCAGGTTTATACCAAGACGGCTACCATGCTTTATAACCTGCAATATACTTTAGGAGATTCATTGTTTTTATCAGCGATGAGCCATTATTTTAATCAATGGAAATTCGCACATCCTTACATTGAAGATTTCCGAAATTCAATAATTCAATTTACACATGTTGATTTAAACTGGTTTTTTGATGAATGGATGGAAACACCCAAGACTATTGATTATGCTGTAGAAAGAGTTAAGAAAGGCAAGGGCAAAGATGATTATGAAATTACTTTTAAAAGAAAAGGAATGCAAATGCCTATTGATTTTTCTGTGATTGATAAGAATGACAGCGCACATTATTATCATATTCCAAACAATTGGTTTGTGAAAAAGACAGATGCTGTTGTTCTCCCAAGATGGATTGGATGGGATAAGGTGAAGCCTACTTATACTGCTACTGTTACTATTCCACAAGGAATAGATAACGTGGTTATTGACCCAAGCAACAGATTGGCAGATGCAAATATGCTTAATAACAGTAAAAAAATGCCGGTAAAGTTTCGCTTTGATTCTAAGATTTATAATCCTTCTGATTGGACTAAATACAATTTGAATCTACGTCCTGATTTCTGGTATAATGGTTATGATGGAGTTAAAGTAGGACTTAATCTGAATGGAAACTACATGAATTACAAACATGTTTTTGATGCTACGTTTTGGTTTAATTCAGGTTTCGGTAAAAATTACCTCGATACTCTTACTGAAAACCATTACAGAAATTCAAACAATCCTGCCAGTTTCAAAATTAATTATCGAACCGCTACGGATCACTTTATGAAAGGATCTTCGATATATTTATCAGCAAAAAATCTTGATGGACTTCAGGGATACACTGCAGGTTTTGACAGGAAAGATTTATCAGGAAAGAATAAAGTGTATATGTTTTTCAAATCAATGTATCGCCAAAACAACAATGATTTGCCTTATTTATTACTTCCTGACGAATGGACTACTAAAAAATACAATAACACAATGAACATTGGCTTTGAGCACAATTACTCGTATCGAACAGGGACAGGAAATATTAATTTAGGAATGCGTTCGTCTGCACTTAGGAGTGATTATGATTATCAAACAATAAATTTAACTGTAATTAATCGTACTAATTTATGGAGATTAAAGTTAAACACTCGTGTTTATGCACAATATGGAACAGGTACAAACTGGGCAAGTGAATCATCTTTATTCCTTGCAGGCGGAAATCCGGAAGATATGATGGAGAATAAATATACTCGTTCACAAGGGTTCTTCGATCCTAAATGGGCGGAGTATGGCGCAACAACCAATTACTTTAATTATGGCGGCGGACTTAATTTGAGAGGATATTCCGGATATTTGGCACCGCAATTACTGACAGATGGAACAAAAGTAAACACCTATAAAGGACAAACAGGAGCAGCAGTAAATGCTGAACTTGAGTTTGATGGAATAATTAAAATTAAAAAACAGAACTGGCTGACTAGGTCTTTTAAATTAACAACATATTTATTTGGTGATGCAGGAACAATAAATTATTCTGTTTCTCCTGAAGATAAGGTTTTAAGAATGACGGATGTTAAGGTTGATGCAGGAGTAGGTGCAACATTGACAATAAAGAAATTTGCATTTCTTCAAACTGTTAATCCATTAACCATTCGATTCGACATGCCATTTTTCTTAAACAGAATACCTTACCTTGATAAAGATTATTTCCAATATCGTTTTGTAGTTGGTGTTAGCAGAGCATTTTAAATAGTATTAATTTAATTTTATTAAAACAAACAACATTATTATGAAAACAAAAACAATTAAATCAGTGGCTGTTGCCTTATTAATAGCAATTACAGGAATGGCTCAAACAAGCGAAGATCAGTATGCGAAGGCATTGAAATTTAAAACTGCTTATAATTATAAAGAAGCCCTCCCACTCTATCAGGCTCTGTTGAAAGGAGATTCGAGTAATGTTAATTATTTAACTGGTACAAGTTATTGTATTACAAAGTTTGCGTTTTATTATTTGCCGGAAGCGGATAAAATGAAAAGTTATAAAACTGCTGAATATCTTGCTCTAAAAGCAATTAAAATAAACGAGGCAAGTGCAGATGCACATTATGTATATGCCTTAGTATTAGGTCGAATTAATGAAAACGCAAGTTCAAAAGTTAAAATAGCTAATGCTAAACTAATCAAATCCCAATTGGACAGAACAATTGCATTAAATCCAAAAATTGCGGGAGCTTATCATATACTTGGACGTTGGCACCGCACTATTGCAGGTTTTAACTCATTGGAAAAAGTAATGATAAATTCATTCTTTGGCGGTGTGCCAGAAGGCGGTTCGTATGACGATGCTATAAAATCGTTTACAACAGCTATTGGTCTTGAACCGAAGTTTATGCTTCACCAATACGAACTTGCAGAGACGTATCACGAAATGGGAAAGGATGTAGAAGCAAAGATATGGGCTCAAAGTGCATTAAAAATCACCCCTGCATGTGAGGATGATATTAAAGCAAAAAATGACACCGAAGCACTTTTGAAAAAACTAAAATAAAAACATTTATTATCTTTACATACTAAAGAACAAATTTTAAAACGAAGAATGGAAAATTTAGATGAATTATCAGCATTGCCTGAGGAGAATATTGTGGCGAATGAGCAAGTGATAAATTTGACAGAGCCTGTTACTGAACATGATGCAATTCCTTTGATTGAAGAGCATATTGAAGAACTTGAATCGGAACCTTTAGAGAACTTCAATGGTTATTCAAAAAAGGATTTAGCAAGACGAATGGAAGAACTTTGCAACGAAAATGATTTGGTTGCAATTAGAAATAAAGTGGCTGCTGCAAGGGAAGCTTTTAATCAAATTATAACGCAGGAAAAAGCTACTGCACTTTCTAAGTTTCTGGAAGAAGGGAATAATGCAGATGAATTTGAATATTTTCCTGATGCTGTGGAAGAGCGTTTCCGTAAAGCATATTCTAAATACAGCAAACTGAAAGCTGACTTTATTATAGGCCAGGAAAAACTGCGTGAAGAAAATTTAAAAGCAAAGAAGGAAATTCTTTCGAAGATGAAAAACATCATTCAGAATGAAGAAAATATGTCGAAGGCTTTTAATGAATTTCACGACTTACAGGCACAATGGAGAAACATAGGAGCTGTACCTTCTGGTAATGTCACCGAGTTATGGAATAATTACAAGCTTTATATTGATAGGTTTTACGACTTTATTAAAATAAATCGTGAATTGCAGGTTCTCGACCAAAAGAAAAACATAGAAATGAAACTTCATTTATGTGAGAAAGCAGAAGAGCTTCTTTTGGAATCATCATTGAACAAAGCAATAAATGAAGCTCAGTCTTTACAAAATAAATGGAAAGAAATTGGTTTTATTGCCCGTGAACAGAGTAATGAATTATGGGCAAGATTTAAAACAGCAATTGATAAAATTTATGAAAATAAAAAGCAATATCTATCAGAACTTCAGAAAAAGCATGTTGTAAACTTTGAAGCAAAATCTAAACTGTGTGAACAGGCTGAAGTTATCGCAAATGCACCTTACGAACAACATCAGCAATGGCAGGAAGGGCAAAAGAACATCCTGGAATTACAAACTATCTGGCGAACTATTGGACCTGCTGATAAAGTAAAAAATGAAGAAGTATGGAGAAGGTTCAGAGCGATAACCGATAATTTTTTCAAACAGAAAGACGAATTTTATAAAAAAAGAAAGCAGGAGTTTGCTGCCAACTTACAGGCGAAAACAGAAATTTGCATTCAGGCAGAAGGATTACAGGGAAATTCGGAATGGAAAGCTACAACAGAAGAGTTGATACGGCTTCAACAGGAATGGAAAAAATACGGACATGTTGGTTCGAATGAAAAGAATAATAAAATATGGATTCGTTTTAAAGCTGCTTGTGATGTATTTTTTAATCGCAAAAAAGCTCATTTTAATAGTCTTGATTATGAGCACGAACAGAATTACAATAAGAAGCTTGATTTGATTTCACGTATTGAAAAGTTTCAAATTAATAAAGAAAATGCTTTAGAAAGTTTAGACTTCCTTAAAAACTTCCAGCGCGAATGGAGCGAAACAGGAATGGTTCCACTAAAAAAGAAAGATAAATTATGGGACCAATTCCGCACAGCAATAAAAGTTCATTTTGATGCTTTACATATTCGCCCTGATTTTAAAAATGCTGACTACACAACCTCCTCAAATGGCAGTTCAGTAGCTAAAACGTATACTGTGGCAGATGAAAGGCATATTGCAACAAAGATGACGAAACTTAAGGAAGAAGTTATGCAATTGGAAAACAATATTGAATTTTTCGCGAAATCAAAAGGTCCAAATCTTATCAAACAAGAGTATGAGAAGAAAATTCAGGACTCGAAAGAAGAGATTGCAAAATTGAAGGAGAAATTAAAGGAGATAAAAAGTGCCCAATAGATAATAAGTTTAAATAAAGTTTAAATTTATTATTATAATTCCAAACGATAGATTACCATTCTTGATTTACCTACTGTAATTTGGAGCTTCGCGAGTAATTGATACTCCATGTGGATGGCTTTCTCTAATTCCGGAATTGGTAATACGTATAAATTTAGCTTTCTGAAGAGTTTCAATATTTTTTGCTCCACAATATCCCATTCCTGCACGTAAACCGCCAATAAACTGATAAACAACCTCTGTAACGCTACCTTTAACAGGTACTCGCCCTGAAATCCCCTCGGGAACCAATTTTTTAATATCATCTTCTGCATCTTGGAAATAACGGTCTTTACTGCCTTTTTGCATAGCTTCAATGGATCCCATACCTCTATAGGATTTAAATTTACGTCCTTCGAATATAATAATTTCACCCGGAGATTCTTCTACACCTGCAAACATAGACCCCATCATTACAGAATTCGCACCGGCAGCTAGAGCCTTAACAATATCACCTGTAAAACGTATTCCGCCATCCGCAATCATGGGCACACCTGTTCCTTTTAATGCCTTTGCTACTTCGACAACAGCTGTAAATTGTGGCACTCCAACACCGGCAATAACACGTGTAGTGCATATCGATCCAGGACCTATTCCTACCTTTACAGCATCAGCACCAGCTTTAACCAATGCTAAGGCCGCTTCGGCAGTAGCCACATTTCCTACTACCACTTCCAATTTAGGATAAGCTTTTTTAGTCTTCTTCAAAGCATCGATTACTCCTTTTGAGTGTCCATGTGCAGTATCAATGATTACAGCATCAACACCGGCTTTTACGAGCGCATCTATTCTCTCTATCATATCAGCAGTAACTCCAACTGCTGCAGCTACTCTCAATCGCCCTAGACTATCTTTATTGGCATTTGGATGTACTTTTACTTTTATTATATCTCTGTACGTGATTAATCCTACAAGCTTGTTTTTCTTATCAACCACGGGCAGTTTCTCTATTTTATAATTCTGAAGAATCTGTTCAGCTTTCTTTAAGTCAGTCCCTTCCTTGGCTACAATCAAATTTTTGCTCGTCATCACCTCTTTAATAGGACGTTTCAAATTTTTCTCGAAACGCAAATCCCTATTTGTAACAATACCTAATAACTGTTTATCTGCATTAACGATAGGTATACCTCCTATTCTGAATTCATTTATCAAATCAACGGCATCCTTAACCAATGCTGTTTCCGGCAAAATAACTGGCTCCATAATCATCCCGCTCTCCGAACGCTTTACTTTTCGTACATGTTCGGCCTGTTCTGCTATTGTCATGTTTTTATGTAACACACCAATTCCTCCTTCTTGAGCAATAGCCACAGCCAATTGGTACTCTGTAACGGTATCCATAGCAGCAGAAACCACAGGAGTATTTAATTTGATTTTTTTAGTGAAATAAGAAGAAATATCCACTTCGCGCGGCAAGACTTCTGAATACGCTGGTACTAATAGTACATCATCGTAGGTTAAACCTTCACCTACAAACTTACTTGAATCTAATGACATTATGAGAGGATTTGAATTAAGAAATAAAATTCGTGCAAAGATATGTTTTTTTAAGAAAAGATAAGAGGGAAAAGCAAGAGAGATGAAGATAAGTATACTTAAATACTCCTTTTCCCTGAGGAGGTAATCTACTCAACTATTTCTTTGGTAAGAATAGTAATTAAAACGCTACCGTCTGCATCCAATTTATCAAGGGTAACCTCCTTTAACTGATTAATTAACTTAGAATTGTATGGCGTTTTCAC
>CAIRRW010000101.1 GCA_903881065.1 uncultured Bacteroidota bacterium | reverse complement strand
CAATCTAGGTTAGAGAACCTAAATTTTCTAATGTTAATCCTACTGCCGGAGTTGTTCTACAATCAAACGCTATGAGGGATAATAAATCTCCTCCAAGTCCACCAGTTGATGTGGTCAAATTACCATAATCTCCATTAGGAAAACCACCTGCAACAACACCAATTTCTGAGGCCAAAAGAGCAATCTGAGCCGCAGTATAGGTGTATAATTGTCCCACCGCATTAGCTGTTACAGCTAAAGTATTACTAGTACCATTATAACTATCGTATAATTGTACAATACCTGCAACCGCTGTAGTTCCTGCGGTATTAGCTTTATTAAATCCGGCTTGTGCAAAAGTATTTACATTAGTAATATTAGTATTCTGTGTGGTGTCTACACCTTGAATAATAGTAATACTGGTATTTTGTGCGGTATTTACACCTTGAAGAATTGTAATATTGCTTGTTGCAGTATTGGCAACATCAAATCCGGCTTGTGCAAAAGTTGTATTGGCATAAGATGTTCCCTGTAAACCATCCAACAAATCGGCATCTAATCCTGAACCGGTTCCATCAACATTTAAAATTCCAAGTAATATAGCATTATTTGAAACATTTCCACCAGCACCAGCAACAGAAGTTACTGCATTATTTGCTGTATTAAATGCAGCTTGAGCCAATACATTAGCAGAGTTTGCTTTACCATAAGCAGCAGCTGCGTAAGTAATCGTTGCAAAAGTGGTATTGGCAAAAGAACTTACACCATTAGAAGCATTAAAGGCTGCTTGTGCTAATGTTGTACCAGTATTTGCTTGTGTGTAGGCCGCATTAGAATAATCATATGGAGCAGCTGCATATAATTGAGTTGAACCATCAGAGAACCTAATTGAACTAAAAGAGGGATTAGTTACAGTACCAATCGTGATGGTTTTATTGACAGCATCCGGAGTAACAACCATGTTGTTATTTGGAATGATAGAAAGAACATCAGTAGGCGAGCCAGCAAGAATTAATGTATTGTTTGCATTAATTGTGGCAAATGAATTGGTGTTTTTAAGATATGAAATCGAACCTGATGGAGTTGCATAAAACAACTTACCATCAGCCGAGTTAAGAGCAATTTCACCATTCGCCAAAGACGATGGTGTATTACCCGTAACTACCGATTTTTTAATGCGTATTGTTGTATTTGCCATCTACTTAGAAAACTCCACCGTCTTCAACCTTTTCTTGTTTAGAATTAGTAACAACCGAAGCAGTAGTTTTAATTACATCAGCCTTTTTTTTAGCTGGAGTTTTTAAGTTTTCAATAGTAACATTTAATAATTTAATTTGGGCTTCGTAATTGTTGCGAGTGCTTTCTAATTCATGCCTTGTTTTTTCCAATTCATTACGAAATGTATCCATATGTTGAACTTGACTTTTAATACCATCATATTCATTTTTAATATGTTTTGTTTGTTCAATATCATTTTGTAAATCGGTAATTCTATTAATATAATTACGATTATCTTGTTCAAGATTTTGAATTCTGGTATTCTCAGATTGAGAATTTGTTTCCTTTTCTTTTTCAAAATTTGATGCCAAGTCAGCATTAGCTGTTTTTAACTGCTCAATCAATGATGCCTGTTCTTTAATAACATTGTCGGTGACTTTGGCATTTGCCTGCATCGAAATGTTTTTCATTATGGCATCATTAACTGTTGCAGTTAAAATTTCAATATAATTATTAACATATGTTTCATTACTCATTTCAAACTCCTATTATAAACAATTATATAGTATACTTCTTAGAACGTTCCTCCGTCTAAGGTTGTTGTCCATACAGGCACTCCAGCAGCAGTAGCAGTTAATATTTGTAATGAACCTGCCACATCAGCAGCACCAGGTGCAGCTAAGAATGATGTAGTGCCAGCACCAGTTTGATATGGTAATTGGTTAGCTAAACCACCAGCAAGGTTAGTTGCAGAACCAACAGCAGAAGTAACTTGTGAACCGAGAATACTAATTGCACCAGCAGTCAGAGCAGTAACTTCACCATATGCATTAGTTGTGAATGATGTGATTGTATTCGCAGCACCCAATGTACCCGTTAATGTTGCAGTACCAGTATTTGCCTGTGATGACAAACTTGTACCATCAAAAACAACTCTTTGACCGGAAGTAAATGAAGTTTGGTTTGTACCTCCACGAGCAACAGGTAATGTGCCAGAAGTAATCTGTGAAGCTGCAATTGCGATAGCTGCACCAGTATAAGCAGTTACACGACCCCAAGCATCAGTTGTGAATGATGTGATTGTATTTGTAGCACCCAATGTACCAGTTACAGATGTTGATACATTTGCAAGAGCTTGAACAGCGCCTGTGCCATTACCTAAAACGATTTGACCGATAGGT
>CAIRRW010000100.1 GCA_903881065.1 uncultured Bacteroidota bacterium | reverse complement strand
TAGAATAATTTGCAGAAATGTTTATTAATTCTTGTTCATACCAATTAAATAAGAATTCTCGACGATAAGGATTCTCTCTTAAATTATCTTCCTGCCAAGGTAAATCAGGAAAAGTAAGTAGATATAAATCATATTTCTTTGTAATTATTCTTGATGTTATCCAATTTGGACAGGTTTTAAAAACATCAATACACCAAACTTTATTAATTATTAATTCAGTGTCAGAAAATAGATATCTATTAGCATTGGGAATAAGTATCTCTTCTTCCATTAATTGATGTTTGGCAATAATAAGTATATCATTCAATGTGTATTTTCTATTTAAATGTGCGAGATAATTACGAGCATATTCAGCAACCCTGACTGTCTTATAATGAATAGCAAGCTCTTCTGACAGGGTCGATTTAGCAGTGCATTCAGGTCCAATTAAAGCGATACGTTTTATACCTTCAATTTTCTTTTCCATTTTAAATAGCCTATGAATGCAAGTATTGTATAAATAAAGTATATAACTGCAATTAGATAAAATCCTCGATATGTATATAGAAGGATTGCAAGAGAATCGATAACTATCCAATACAACCAGTTTTCTACTATTTTTTTTGCAGTCATCCACGTTGCAATTAAACTGAATGCAGTAATAAAAGCATCCAAATAAGGCATTACTTGTGTTGAATAACGATGGGCAACAAATCCAAACGGTATCCAAATAAAACATCCTAAAATAATTAATAAGGAATTTTTATTTAACGAAAATGAAATGACCTTTAACTCTGCCTTTACTTCTGACCCAAATAACCATTGATACCAACCATAAATACCAATACCAATATAAAAGACTTGCAAGCCACTTTCTAAAAATAATTTTCCGGAGTAACATAAATAAATTGAAAAGGCACTTGAAATAATTCCAAATAACCAACACCAGGTATTTTCAATGGCTGCTAATATTACATAGATTAAGGCTGTTATAAAAATGAGCCATTCTGTTATACTTGTTTGTTTGAATGCATTAACAATGGAACTTAAGAAATCTGACAAATGCATACTTCGAACAAAAAGTTAAGAAAGATTATATCTATTATTCTTGGAAAAGAAAACCTATTCGATAGGAATATTTAATTCTTTAAATTTTTCTATTGCTTTCTGAAATTCGGCTGAAGGGTTCCTTTTTTTCCATAAATTGCTATGAAAAGCAACTCCATGAAATCCTATTCTAAAGGACTTTTCAATAGTTTCAGTATCAATTCCTCCACGGGCAATTACTTTATATTCTGTTTTTTTTAGTGATGTGGATAAACTGTGTTCTGTGAAGCCACTTTGATACTTACTACTTAAACTGTCAAATATTGGACTAAGGAATACGTAACTATAATTGTAGTCTGTATTAGGGTTAGTTAACTGACCTAAATTATTAAAAGAAGTTGATACTTCAAGATTTGGGTTAGAAAAGCGCAATAGTTTTAATATTATCCATGTTTTTATCTCCTTCTTGAAATGAGACTTGGAAAGATGAACACCTTTTAACTTATACTTACGAACCAATAAATGATTATAATGGAGTACTATTCGATTGTGATATTGAGGAGGAATTTCCGCTAAGAATTTTTTTGTTTTAGCTACTGAAAGCCATCGTTTTCTTAAATGAAATGTTTGCAACCCGGATTCGAAGAATTGTGTTACTATTTCCGCTTCATTTTCAACTGTTTTTGAACTAGATATTACTATTAATCTCATACTACTTAGCTACTCTTTTCTAAAATTTATGAATTGCCTGAGAAATACTTTTTATTAAAGTAATTTCTTTTTCTAAAGCATTTCCTACCACAATAATGTCAGCGCCTGCTTTACATGCTAAAATTGCTTTCTCGGGTGTATTAATTCCTCCGCCAATAATAAGTGGAATTTCAATGGTTGATTTTACTTTTTTAATCATTTCAGAAGTAATACTTCGTTTAACACCACTTCCAGCGTCCATATATATTATTTTCAATCCAAGCATTTCGCCTGCCATTGCTGTACTCATTGCAATATCAAACTTATCATTTGGTATAGGAGTAGTATTACTCATGTAAGATGCAGCTGATTGTTTTTCGCTTTCGATGAGCATATAACCAGTCGGGATAATTTCCAAACCAGATGTTTTAAGGAATGAAGCACTTATTACATGTTGACCAATTAAGAAGTCAGGATTACGACCGGAAATAAGGGAAAGCAATAGAATAGCATCAGCGTGTTTACTAATTTGCAAATTGTTCCCAGGGAAAATGATTACAGGAATTGAACTATTCGATTTTAAAGTTTCAACGCACTTATCGAAATTGCCACTTGAAATCAAACTTCCACCAACCATAAAATAATCTACCCCTGCCGCTTCAGCAAGTTTGATGATTTTTGTAGAATGAAATTTATCAGGATCTATTAAAACTGCAAATTGTTTCTTGCCTTGTTTGGTGCATTTTAAAATAGAAGAATAAATAGCGCTTGGTGTCATTAAAACGATTACTTTTACCTCGCAATATTAATTAAATCATCAAAGCAAAAGCAAAATAATAAATTAAAAATTAATTTTTATTCGCTTAAAAGTTTCATGAGTTCAAATTATTTTAGATATTTACAGAAAATTTTAGACATATAAATATGAAGTCATTTAAAGTTACTCGAAAAATATTAGTATTAATTGTTATCAGTTTTTGCTGTCAATTAAATCTAAAGTCGCAGGAAACGCTTTATCCTTTTCAGGATAAAGGTAAATACGGATATATTAATAAAGCTGGAAAGATAGCGATTGCCGAGCAATTTGACTTCGCAGAAAAATTTTATGAAGGAATGGCTGTGGTAAAAAAGGATGGGAAAAGAGGTTTTATCGATGCAACAGGCAAATTAGTAATTCCTGCTCAATATGATTCGAAGTTGGATATGTATTTTTCGGATGGTTTAGCATGTGTAAAACAAGGTATTAAATTTACTTATATTGATAAAACAGGTAAAGTGGTAATTGAGCCAAAGTCTGATTTT
Organism: uncultured Bacteroidota bacterium; assembly: GCA_903881065.1. Classification (GTDB taxonomy): domain Bacteria; phylum Bacteroidota; class Bacteroidia; order 2-12-FULL-35-15; family 2-12-FULL-35-15; genus 2-12-FULL-35-15. The sequence goes on along the minus strand of CAIRRW010000100.1, from coordinate 1,720 downwards.
GCTTTTATAATGTCTGATGATATGGCAAGGATACAAACAGATGGTAAATTTGGATACATTAATAAATCAGGTGAAGTAATTGTAAAGCCTACTTATGAAGGCGCATGGGATTTCAAGGAAGGGTTGGCTAGAGTAAAAAAGAGTGGTAAATGGGGCTTTATCGATAAAGCAGGAAAAGTGGTGATTGATTTTAAATATGATGATGTTTTTGATTTTTCCGAAGGAACTGCGAATGTTAGAATAGGTGATGAGAAATCAGGGAAATGGGGATATATCGACAAAACAGGTAAAGTTGTTATTGATGTTCAATTTGATAGAGCGTATGCTTTTACTGATGGTTTGGCATGTATTCGAATAGGAGATTTTAAAAGTGGAACCTTTGGATTTATTGATAAAGCGGGTAAAATTGTGATTAATCCTATTTATACAGGTGCAGGTTCTTTTTGGGAAGGAATGGCTTGTATAAGCACTTCTCCTTTAGTGGGAGGCACTTTGAAAGAAGCTAAATGGAATTACATTGATAAAACAGGAAAAGTTATTATCAGCAAAGGTTCTGATTATGTTGCCGACTTTGGCAAACTAGGTAAAGGATTGGCTTATGTTAGTTACAATAACCAATTGACATACATTGACAAAACAGGTAAATCTGTTTGGTCGGCTACTCCGAAGAAATAAATAGTTACAAGTACTAAACAAGTGCGATATTTGGTTGTTAGACGAATAACAACTAAATTCGCACTTTATTATTAATAATCAATAAACAATAACTAAATGTCAAACACATCAGTTGAAAAATTTGTAAAATACAAAGTAAAAGATATGTCCTTAGCAGAATGGGGACGTAAAGAAATTAAATTGGCTGAAGCAGAAATGCCGGGCTTAATGTCATTACGCGCTGAGTTTGGTGCTTCCAAACCATTGAAAAATGCTCGTATAGCAGGTTGTTTGCACATGACGATACAAACAGCAGTATTAATTGAAACTCTTGTGGAGCTTGGTGCTGAGGTGACCTGGTCTTCTTGCAATATTTTCTCAACTCAAGACCATGCAGCTGCTGCTATTGCTGCTGCTGGTATTTCGGTATATGCCTGGAAAGGTATGAACGAAGTGGAGTTTGACTGGTGTATTGAACAGACATTATTCTTCGGCGAAGACCGCAAACCATTGAACATGATTTTGGATGATGGCGGTGATTTAACCAACATGGTATTTGATAGATTTCCTGAATTGATAAAAGGTATCAAAGGTCTTTCGGAAGAAACTACAACTGGTGTTCACCGCTTGTATGAACGTATGAAAAACGGAACGTTGCATATTCCTGCAATCAATGTGAATGACTCGGTTACTAAATCGAAATTCGATAATAAATATGGTTGCAGAGAATCATTGGTAGATGCTATCCGCAGAGCAACTGATTTAATGTTGGCAGGTAAAGTAGCTGTTGTTGCCGGTTATGGAGATGTTGGGAAAGGTTCTTCGGAGTCTTTATCTTCACAGGGAGTAAGAGTAATTGTTACCGAGATTGACCCTATTTGTGCTTTACAGGCTGCAATGGATGGTTATCAAGTAATGAAAATGGATAATGCTATTAAAGAAGCTGACATTATTGTAACTGCTACCGGTAACAAAAATATTATCAACGAAAAACATTTCCGTGCGATGAAACACAATGCTATTGTTTGTAATATCGGGCATTTTGATAACGAAATTGATATGGCTT
>CAIRRW010000099.1 GCA_903881065.1 uncultured Bacteroidota bacterium | reverse complement strand
GGAAAAACATATTTTCTGTGCAGAGAAAGCACTTTTGCTGTAGGAAAAACATATTTTCAGTGCAGAGAAACAATTCTTTGATGTTAATGATGAAAATGCTTTATCGGATAGGAAAGAAAAAAGAATTATTATTTAAAATAGGCCAAGCCTCGAAATTGTTTATTTTTGTTATTATTCACTCCTATATATAAGGAGTGATTTATTTAAATGAGAAATTTGGTAGTAATAGTTTTTATTCTTTTTTATTTGGCTCTTGTGAAAACAAAGATTCTTTTATGCACAATACTACAATTTTCGGTCACGTTTCTAATAAAGATGGGTATTCTGCAAATATGGTTTTAATAAAAGTATTTAAATATCACGATGGCACAAGCCCTAGTTTAATATTTGCAGATAACACTGATGCTGATGGAAATTATAAGCTTACTTTCTTAACCTTATCAAGAAATAAATATGCAATAGTTACTTTTGGTTTAGGTGGTAGTGAAGCATGGACAGATTTTTTGGGAAAGTCTTACAAAGAAATTAATCTTACTCTTCAATAATAAATAAACTAAAAAGGGAGTCCCCTTCAGGTTTATTTTTTCACATTTATTATATTTCTTCTAAATTAATAAACCAATGAACTAATAAACCAATGAACTATATTTGCACTCTTCAAACTGTAAATGAGAATAGGAAAATTACATAGCTGGAAAAAAGTCATCGCGCAACTTATATTATTAGTGTTGCCCACCGTGCTTTTCTTTTTCTATTTACTCTGGGATTTAAACCGGTTTTATACCATCCTCGAAAACGAATGGATACGTCAGGGATGTTGTTTTATGGCTGGAATCGTTATTACCACTGTGTTTTACGCCTATCGTTTCCGGTTTATAACTACAGCCGCCATTTTATTTCTCATCTATTACGGCATCTATAAATACGTTGGAAGCATCTCTATCGGCGAGTTTGATGCGTTTTATCTTTCCGTACAGTTCATCATTTTCACGTTCCTGTTTTCCCTCGGATGGCTCACCGGCTTTGGTTTCAGCCGCAGCAAATACTTCACCGTTTTCTGGAGTGTATTGTTATTAGTGATGCAAATAATAGTGGTAAGCAAAACCACAGACATTAAAGTAAACGTACTGATTTCGGCATTTGCGCCCGTACTTGCCTACTCGTTTTACATCATTTACACAGCCGAACTTATCCGCAATATGAATGATGATGAAACTCGCTTTGGCTGGTTCATCATCAAGCGTATCACAGGTTTCCTGCTGGTGTTGTTAGTTATGTTCCTGGTGATATTCAATATCTTCAAGAATGATTTCAAGGCGATAGAAAAAGAATGGGGCAACGCACAAGCCAAGTACGACAAGGGCGACAGCAAAGGCGAAAATATGAATCAGAAAGATAAGGATGGCAATATGAGCAATAAAGACCAGACTAAATTATCAGGTTCGCTCAGTAAAGACAAGCAGTTGGTCTTTGTTGCCAAGCTCGATAATTATTTTGATGATGGCAAAACTCCCAACCCGTTATACTTCACATCCTGCTTCTACACTAAGTTTGACACCCTCACTCAAACCTTTGAACGTGACAGCCTGATGCCTTATAATGATTTGTACGAACCCGACCCGTCACGCATTCCATTGTACTTCGCCAAGTGGGATTCATCGGTTATCAAAAATACATTTGCTACCAAAAACAGAAAGATAATAACTGCTGATATCTATAAAGTGATGCTCTCGCCGAGCAAGTATCTGGCGCCTTCCACCGCTTTTTTCTGTCAGCCAATGAGTGTTCCCAAGGAGTATAAGGAGCAATATAAAAGTACTTACCGCGCCAAAATGTGGGTGAGCGATTTGAACAGTGCTTACTTTATTTATAACCCTGCGGGCAACAAAATGCTGGAGCAGTTTCAGCAATTGCGGTTTAATAAATTGAGGGAAGTAAAGAAAATTAAAGGTCCTGATAAGAAATTTATGGACTATTATACCTTCATGCCGAACAATGAAGATTATAAAAAGATAACACAACTGGCAAAACAAATAACTGCAAATGCGCCAACACCAATAGATAAAATGATTGCTATCCGCGATTATTTCCTGAGCAAAGATGAGTTCAAACAACCACTTTTCAAGTATTCCGACAATCCCGGAATACCCGGAATGCCAAGTGCGAACAAGCTTACATACTTTCTTTTCGAAAACAGAAAAGGATATTGTGCATACTTTGCAGGTGCTACATTATTCATGCTTCGCTCGCTGGGCATACCAAGCAGAGTGGCTGCCGGTTATTTGACGGTGGACAGAAGCAGTAAAAACCCTGGCTGGTATTGGTTTTATGCTAATCAAGCGCATGCCTGGACACAGGTTTATTTTCAAGGTTACGGATGGATTGATTTCGACACCACCGTTCCGGATATGAATACTCATCAAGCGACACAACCGGACGGAACGCCCCCAACCAATATGCCGCAGACGTATTTAGTTGCTGACGGCGAAGTGCAGGAAGTGGATGAAACGAAGAAGCAAATTAAAATGACAGTGGAGAAATTACTTTATCACGATAAAGATTATGTTACATCAAAAGCAAAAGAAATGACAATTGATGTTTCTATTGCAACAATTACAGCCGATACAGGAGCAGTGAAATTAAATTCTATAAAAAAAGGAACACATATAACTGCT
>CAIRRW010000098.1 GCA_903881065.1 uncultured Bacteroidota bacterium | reverse complement strand
TAAAGGAATTGAATTATCAGTTGGTGGCGACCCTATCAAAACAAAAAACTTTGATTGGAATATTAATGTAGGTTGGTCACAAAATAAAAATACTGTTACTTTCTTAGCAAATGGAATAAACCAATTTACTTATGAAGTAGGCTTTGGTGGTTTAAGTTCAGAAGCCATGGTTGGTCAACCTTTTGGAGCGTTTTATGGGTCTACTTGGAAACGTAATGGAAACGGGGACTTATTATTAGATGCTAGTGGTCTTCCTCAAGTAAGTTCAACTTCTTCTATAGTTGGAAATCCTAATCCAAAATGGTTGATGAACATTAACAATACCTTTACATATAAAGCTTGGAGCTTTGGATTTTTATGGGATATACGAAAAGGTGGAGATATGTGGAACGGGACTCAACAAAGTTTAAATACAAAAGGAAAATCGGCAGCTACTGTTGATAGAAATTCTACTTACGATGTTACAGGTGTTTATGATGCAGGTACTCCAAATGCAGGACAATCTCATACAACTAAACTTATTGGTTATGATGGCAGCGGTCAGGACTACTATACTTATATGTTAGGACAAAATGGAGCTGACGAAAATGCAATCCAAAATGGTGGTTGGGTTCGTTTACGTTCTGTTAGTTTGAGCTACCGTTTTGACTTAACTAAGAAAGAGAAAAAATACATCTTTAAATTTGTTGAACTTGGAGCAAGTGCAAGAAATCTGTATTTACATACAAAATATACAGGTGTTGACCCAGAAACAAGTTTAACTGGAGCCGGTTCTAACATTAAAGGATTTGACTACTTTAATAATCCTGGAACTAAGTCCTTTTTCTTTAGTCTAAAAGTAGGTATCTAATTTAACAGTATAAATTATAAAAAATAAAAAAGATGAAAAAGATAATATTTAAAACAATAGCAGTCGCACTGATATTTACAGGCTTAAACTCCTGTAGAAAAGGAGACGACTTATATATTTCGCCAAACGCTCCATCAGCAGCTACACCGGCTTCTATGTTGTCAGCGTGTGAAGTAGGAACGTTTAATAGTTTGGAAGGTGGTGCAGAAAGAATAGCTTCTATTTTTATGCAACACAGTTCAGGAGTATATGGTCAGATGGTACAACCGGAAGAATATGCGCCAATAGAAAGCGACATGGATAATTACTGGAATACACTTTATCCTAACATGCTTAATTGTAAATTGCTTGGAGATAACTTTGGTTCAGTTGATCCTAATTACAGAGGAATTTCAAGAATTCTATTCGCCATGAATCTTGGTTTGGTAACAGACATGTGGGGAGATTGCCCTTATTCAGAAGCTTTTCAAGGGGCTTCCGGTAATTTAGCTCCTCATTTCGATCCGCAACAAAGTGTATTAAGTGCAATTCAAACATTGTTGGATGGTGCTATCGTTGATCTTGCAAATTCTACTAATAACGTAACTCCCGGAGGAGATGATTTTATCTTCAAAGGGAATACTGCTTCTTGGACAAAAGTTGCCTGGACATTAAAAGCAAGATATTACATGCGTTTAAGTAAAAAAACAGGTTTCGATCCTAATGTTGTACTTACGGATTTAGCTAATGGAATTGCAAGTAATGCTGATAATTGTAATTCTATTCATGGTTCCGCAGGTGCTGAAACTAATGGCTGGGCAGCATTCTTAAATAACAGATATGGTTATGTGGTAGGTTGCCAAACATTGATTGATTCAATGGGAAATATGGCTGACCCGCGTACTCCTTATTATTTTGATACTACATATGAAGGTAATGTTGCCGTTGGAAATTTATTAGGAGATTTGAATCCTAATGTTTCAAGTTGGGGTCCTTATTTAGGAGGATTAGATAATACAGGTAATGCAAATCCATCAAAGAGTGTTCCTTTAGTTTCTTTTGCAGAAGCTAAATTTTTGGAAGCAGAAGCTAAACTTCGTATAAATGCAAGTGATGCAACAGCAGTAACTTCATTAAATACTGCTATCACAGCCTCTATTTCCGAAGTAACCGGTACACCATTTTCAGGAACACTCCCAGTAATTTATACTGCTGCTAATACAACTATACATACTGTTATTTTAGAAAAGTGGAAAGCTATGTTTGCTGATCCAGTTGAGTCATACGCAGATTACAGAAGAACAGGATTCCCTGTGTTGAAAATGAATCCTCTTGGTTTATTACCTTATATTCCAAAGAGATTACCAACTTCAGAACAGGAACGTACTACAAATCCAAATGCTCCTACACCATCTTTAGGAGCTGCAGTTTGGTATGCACAATAAGCATAACTAATTGATTTAATAAAAGGAAAGCCCTGCAATTTGCAGGGCTTTCCTTTTATTAATTAACCTATTAACCAATTTTTATTACATTTGTGTTCCAAAAATTAAATAATCAATGGCTAAAGAAGTTAAGAAACAAAGTTTTGCTTTCGGAAAAGAAAATTATAGAATATTAATCATAGGAGTTGTAATAGTTGTAATAGGCTACTTACTTATGGTAGGTGGTGGTTCCGACGATCCTAAACAATTTCATGCTGAAGAAATATTTAGTTTTCGCCGTATTACACTGTCTCCAATTGTAATTTTGACAGGGTTTATTGTTGTGATGTACGGCATCATGAAAAAAGCAAAACAATAAAATCAATTAGCTAATCTGCTAATCTAGCCAAAGCATCAGCTATGTCTTACTTTCAAGCCTTAATAATTGCCATTATAGAAGGGATTACGGAATTTCTTCCTATTTCGAGTACTGCTCATATGAAGTTGGCAAATCCTTTGCTCAATATTTCCGAAACACCATTTACTAACTTATTCGAAGTTGTTATTCAACTGGCAGCTATACTTTCGGTAGTTGTAATTTATTGGAAAAAATTTATTGACTTTAAAAACCTCGCATTTTATGTTAAACTTATTGTTGCAATGATTCCTGCAATAATACTTGGTGTATTATTAAAAAAACATATTGACAGTGCATTAAGTAACCTAGCTTTCATTTCATGTGTTATGATTTCTGGCGGTATTATTTTATTATTCATTGATAAAATATTCAATACACATACCATCATCGAAGAAGAAAAAATATCCTATAAAAAAGCTTTAATTATTGGTGTATTTCAATCTTTATCGATAATATTCCCCGGTTTAAGTAGAAGCGCAGCAACAATTGTTGGCGGGATGAGCCAAAAGTTAACACGTAAGTTAGCAGCCGAATTCTCATTCTTCTTGGCTGTACCTACTATGTTTGCAGCATCAGTAAAAAGTTTTTGGGATGTTTACAAAGAACATCATGAGGTATTAGCAAAGGATAATATGAGCATGTTGGCTGTTGGTGGAACAATTTCTTTCGTTGTGGCGTTGTTAGCCATTAAATTCTTTATCAATTATGTTACCAAATACGGTTTCAGATTGTTTGGTTGGTATCGTATAGTACTTGGAATATCCTTCCTCATATATTTGTATACTTCCGTCAAATTGTGATGGATTTTTATAAAGGAGAAGTTCTTCTCATTAATAAACCACTTAGCTGGACTTCTTTTCAGTTGGTGAATAAGATGAAATATCTTATTCGAAATTCTAAATTCTCAATTGCAAATCAGAATTTAAAAATAGGACATGCAGGTACTCTCGACCCGCTTGCAACCGGTTTACTAATTGTTTGTACTGGAAAACAAACTAAAAATATTGAACAATATCAGGCACAGGAAAAAGAATACACCGGTACTTTTTTTATCGGGGCAACTACGCCTTGTTATGATTTAGAGAAACCGATTGATGCTACTTTCCCCATAGAGCAAATCACGAATGAATTGATTTATGAAACCACAAAACAATTTACCGGTACAATTGAGCAAACGCCACCACTTTTTTCAGCAATAAAAATAAATGGGAAACGGGCCTATGATATTGCTCGGGCTGGCGAAACAGCCGAAATGAAATCGAAACAAATTACCATAACTGAGTTTTCAATTACCCGAATAGCTTTGCCGTATATTGATTTCAAGGTAGTGTGCAGTAAAGGAACTTATATTCGTTCGTTGGCTCGTGATTTTGGGCTGGCATTAAATAGTGGCGCACATCTTACCGCCTTATGCCGTACTCGTATTGGTGATTATAAACTTACAGATGCTATGACCATTGAGGAGTTTCAAGAGTTGGTTGGTAAATAAGCCAATTACACTTTTACGGAGTTTCTAGTTTCCGCAAAACATACTTTCTAGGGGACAATAAAATTAACGTATTATTCAGGAATCTGAATAGATTTTCATTTAGTATGCTTTTCTCGAAATTTTAATAGTAAAACATGGCCATTTTAACGTAATTGTGTTGTAGTCGTGTTTAGTATTAAAGCAATACTGAGGGGTAGTAAAACAGGAATGAATTAAGTATTTCATCAAAATAGTACCTGCGCGCAAAACATGACAAAAGTCTGTTTCAAGATGATTATTATCATATTTCTAAACTCACTTCACGAATACTTTTGCAATACAAAGCACTAGAATTAAAAACAAAAACTTTATATTTTATAAAATGAAGACTCTCGAAGAAATACTTAAATTTTGTGAAGACGTATCTTTCGATTTAAATTTTACACACGCTAAAAAGTGGAAAGATGAAAAAGAAGGAAGAGTAATTGTTGGTTATATGCCAATATATTTCCCACGTGAAATAATTCATGCTGCCGGAGGAATGGCGGTTGGAATTTTTGGTGGTGGAGATCGTAAACAAATTATAAAAGGTGATGCTTATTACCAATCTTATATATGTCATATCCCTAGAAGTATAATGGAATTGGTGCTTGACAAACATACAGCACATTTCGATGGGTATATTTTTCCTTCCATCTGTGATGTAATTCGTAACCTTTCCGGAATATTCAAGCAACAGAATATTGGAAAGTTTGTGAAGTATATGGACTTTCCTCAAAACTTTTTGCCACAAATTGGCGGAGTGTTTTATCAGCAGGAAATGGAACATGTATTAAAATACATCAAGGAAATAAATGGTGTAGAAGTTACTACTGAAAGGCTAAATCATTCTATTGAGTTGTATAACAAGAATAGAAAAATGATTGACTTTATCTATAAAATACGTCAGGATTTTCCTTGGAGATTAAGTATCGTTGATGTTTATCACATTGTGAGAGCAGGCACTGTTATTACTGTTGAAGAGCACAATGATATTTTGGAACAAGTTTGCGAACACATCAAAAAAGATATTGGCACTCCTCAGGATAAAGTTAAAGTTATTATCTCAGGTGCTTTCTGCGAGCAGCCTTCTGTTGGTTTGATTAAAGCTGTTGAAGAGGCAGGATGTTATGTGGTGGACGATGATTATATGTTAGGTTCACGAATGATACTTGGTGATATTGATTCTAAAACTAACAATCCATTAGAAGCAATTTCTAATTCTTACATCAAACAAAGTCAGTTTTCTTCTTCCATTTATGATGTGCATGATCCTAAAGAATTCCGTCTTGCAAAAATTGTGAAAGACAGAGGTGCTGACGGAGTAATATTTGCATCTGCAAGTTTCTGCGACCCAAGTTTATTGGATGCACCTATTTTCCAGAATGCATTTAATAAATTAGGCATCCGCTACATCGCCTTCCAATTCAGCGAAAACATAAATCAATATAAAGTAATAAAAGAACAGGTAGGAGCATTTTCCGATTCCATAAAGTTATGGGAAGACGAACCTGTAGTAGCAATTTCATAAAATAAAAACAATAGCTATGGCACAAGAAGCACAAAAAGAAAGAAGTATGATTCTCCAAAAGGAGATGATTGAAGGCTTGTTCAATGATTTGGGTAAAGCGAAAGAAACAGGAAAAAAAGTGTGTTATACTTTTGTTCCGGGAAACCTTTCTGAGTTAATCCGCACATTTGATATGTTGCCTGTTTACCCTGAAATTAATGCATTGCAGAGTGCCATGCGTAAAAAATCGGCTTCGTATATCAAAGAAGCTGAACGTCATGCACACTCGGAAGATGTTTGTACATACGTTAAATGCGATGTAGGGATGATGATGAAAGGAAACATCGGGCCAACTGGTGAGAAAATTCCTGAACCGGATATTTTATTGTTGAGTTATACCGGATGTTTTACATTCCTTAAATGGTTTGAAACATTGAAGCGTGAGTATCCAAATGCAAAGGTGATAATGGTTCACACGCCTTATCAGGAGAATGCAAAAATTACTCCGGAGATGACGCAGTATATGGTGAAACAGTTTAAAGAAGAAGTGATTCCTCAGATGGAAGCTGTTACAGGTATTAAATATGATGAAGAAAAATTGAAAAGAATTCTTGCTTTATCAAAAGAAGCAGAAGATTTAATTACCCAAATATTTGATACTACTAAACACAGACCATCTCCTATTGATGCTTATTTTGCTGGTGTGTATTACATAGGCCCTATCAACATCGGTTTCAGAGGCACACAGGAAGCTGTTGATTATTATAAAGAATTATATAAAGAGATTTTGGAACGTGTTCGTCTGGGACTTGGACCTATTACTCCGGAAGGCGAAATGAAGGAAGAGAAATATCGCTTGGTAGTGGAAGGCCCGCCAAACTGGACTTCTTTCAGAGAGTTCTGGAAAATATTCTATGATATGGGCGCTGTTATTGTTGCTTCGTCTTACACCAAAGTCGGAGGCGTCTATGATATGGGCTGGAGACACGATCCTTCGCGACCTTTGGAATCACTGTCGGAATATTGTATGAACTGTTACACTAATTTAAACATTCCTCAACGTATTGATTTATTATCAAAATGTATAACTGATTATAAAGCGGATGGATATGTTACTAATTCTATCAAGAGCTGCAACTCCTTCTCGGCAGGGCAATTGGGAATGATGAGAGAAATAGAAGATAGATTGGAAGTGCCTGTTGGATTTATTGAATCCGACTTGGTTGACCCAAGATATTTTTCTTATTCAAACATAAAAAACAGATTGGAATCTTATTTCCAGATGTTGGAACAAAGAAGAATTATCCAT
>CAIRRW010000097.1 GCA_903881065.1 uncultured Bacteroidota bacterium | reverse complement strand
CCGTTTACCAACAATAGATTCGGCACATGCTAAAACTTGTTATCTCGAAATGGATGGAACTATAAAGAGATATGTAGGTGCTGCAGAAATAACAGAAGATATTCTACCGATACTTGAAAACGCAACAATAACGATTTATGAAGGTTCAAAAATTTATTTGCAATTAAAAACAAATAAATCAGGGAAATGTGCTTTCAAACTTCCATTAGAAAGATATTTTAAAGTTCAGGTTTCCAAAGAAGGATATGTTACTAAGTTTTTTGAAGTGAAAACAGAAGTTCCTCAACATAATTTGGATGCCTATATATAATCGGAATTTTAAAACGTATGCTTTTTTAAGTGATTTGGAATTTTAAAACGTACTAAAATCGCAAAAACCAAAAGTACAAAAAAATAATATCCCACCTTATTTATTGATATTTAAGCCGTATTCAAATACCGTAATTATTATTACCTTTGCGGTTGAAAGTTGGAGTAATCTGTTAATAATGTGATTGTCGTTTGAAATTAGCGGCATCGCGCCAATGTCCGAAAGGGAGATTATTTAACTTTTTTTTTTGAAACCTTTTCTCTTCAATTTCTATTCATATTAAATTTTACTACCTTTACATTTGAGAGTTGGATTAATCTGTTAATAATGTGATGGTCATTTAAACAATGGCATTCGCACCAATGTCCGCCTTGCGGGAGATTATTCAACTCTTATTTTTTTATTGTCCTGGATAAAAGGTATTGGAATTAACTTTACCTTTGTGCTGTATTAATAAGAGTCATTTCATTACTAATACATTGTATTTGCACAAAAAAACCGCCTGATTAGCGGTTTTTTTATTTGTCTTTTTTCAAACTGTTGTTGTTACAATACTTCTTACTTATCAATGCCTCGTAACCTTCATTTAAGTATGTATCATATTTTCGTTTAAGTGGTCTTGGATGCTTTGGGAGCGTGTGTTTAATTTCAGTACGAATATCATTAACCGTTTTAGATGCGGTTGCCCATATTCCTTTCGTATTGCCTCCTAATGCCTTTTTATAAATAGTAGCATTGGTAATAATTTCTTTAATAGCATTTAGCAAAGAGGCATTTATTGTGTATTTGTTTTGCACCAGTTCTGAAATGTGGCAACCATTGGAAAATAAATAACTATTATAAAATTCAATTGCTTTTGTATCAGTAATTATTTTTTCTTGAAAGGATTTATAAACATATTCTTTAGGATAGATGCCATACTTAGCAGAAATGATTTTTTGATACTTTACAGGAATAGTGTCGAATTTAATTAACGAAGGATTGCCCAAACAAGCCCTTCTTAATACTTTTGCACCGCCGCTAATCCATTTGCTCCATACACCCTTTGAAATTAACCCTGTAGGGTTTTTATTCGTTCTTATTAGTTCTGCACCGGAAACACATAAAACATCATTATAGTAAATCATAATGCAAGTTAAAGAATTGAGTTTTTATGTTCCTCCCATTGTTTCAACTTTTGTTTAACTGAAAGTTTTTTAATTGACTTTTTACGTTCCTTTGGTG
>CAIRRW010000096.1 GCA_903881065.1 uncultured Bacteroidota bacterium | reverse complement strand
TATTATTTAAGCCCTACCAACGAAAAAGGGGATAATGGCGAGCCATTTAATACGTTGATTGTGTAAGTAAGTTTAAAGTTAGTAAGTTTTAAGTTACTGTAAGTGAGAAACACAACTTTACAACTTTCAACTTTTTAACTTTAAACTAAACAAAAAAGTCCCGAAGAAATTCGGGACTTTTTTTATTGGCTATTCTCTATTGCCTTTTCGCTATTTCCTATTTACTTCCCCCTACCTATCCTTTAATGAATTTAATCTTTTTACTGAAACCAGCTGGTCATAGTATGTTCCGGGCGGATGATGATATACATATATAGTGTAATCGTTTTCAGTATCGTAGTGCATGCCTTCAATTTCGGTTTGGTCGGCAGCCGTTTCGTGTGGCTTCAGTAATACATATTCATAATTATAATAGCCTTGTTTCAAATACAAAGTACACTCATATCCAAAGCGTGTGGGATTATAGTGCATAAGGTTTTCATCGGTACATTGCCAATTGTTGAACGCACCAAACACATATATATTACCATCCATAAATACATTTTCGGACGAAAGAAAAAACTTGACAGTACAATAATCGGCTTCCGTTTCGCTGGTAGTTCCTTCCTGCACTTTCACCAGATAATTCCCGTTCATATCCGTATAGGTAACGTATCTTTTTGACGAACGGCGCTGGTCGGGCATCAGTTCCACATGATAGCCGCCGGTATCTTTCTTTATTGATTTAACAAACTCAGTCTGATAACGAAAGCTTTGCACCTCGAAATGCCGAAATTCATTTCCTCCGTCAAACACATTTTCTTCATCGTAATCATACGTCAAATCATCATCCTTGATAATAACAGGCTTCAATCCTTTCTTGGCATTGTCCCAGCGGTTATTTTGAGTAATCACTATTTTTAAATCTCCGAAAGGGTCGGAAACAGGGTAGCCGGTATGGTTAATGGTAAAATCAATTTCCTGTTTGAAGGTTCTGTATTCCACCAAACTGGCAGGTTTTACTTTTGCCATCACTGTTACTTTGTTTTCATAAATCAACATCCGTCTGGTAAACACAATGTTTTCGGGCTTTCCATCTTCATATACTTTCAATAAATAATTGCCCGATTTGGTAAAGTGTATGTTTGGATTAGGAAATGAAACGTAATAATACGTGAACCGCTGAATGGTGTTATAGGAAAATTTATAATCAGTAATTACGTTATCCGAAAATCCATCGATGTACTCGGCAGTGCTTAATTCATCGGCTGTCCAGTCGGCATTGCAATGAATAAAAGTGTACATGAAGTTTTTATTTCCTCCATCGAAATCATCGAAATTTAAAAACAAAGTACCCTGCGATTCAAGGTTTAATATAGGTTGAGAAAGCTCGAAACTTACATCGCGTAACTGAACCGTATGGATGTTTTTCTTATATATAGAATCGACACAGCGTATATTATTTCCTGCTTTGGCAGTAGTATCCACCATGTTGCGCCAACGGTTGTTCTTCTTATTTTGGGCAAACGTATTGATTGAAAGTAGTATTATTAATATAAAAATAACGGAAGAATAATTTACCGATTTAAACATGTGTATTTATAGTTAAGTAAATTATTTTTCAGGATTGGCGGTTGACGGATTTTGCTGGGCATTAAAATCTTTGTCTTGCCGTTCGTCCCAAACAGTATGTACAAAATACCAGATATTATTGGTTGCAATAGAATTATTTATCTGCAAATTTGAATACTCCGAATTAGTTTCATTAATCGGAGAAGACTGCAATCCGCCTCTGAAACCGATTAACATAACTATAGGAATAATAAAAAGTAATGCCATTCGTATATTTTTGTTTTCTATTGGATACGAAAAGTTAGTTATGTGTTTTCTATATCTTCGGATACCTATATAAGCGAAAATGGTGATTACAAATAGCAACAGCATCATTGACCATAATGAGAGAAACTTGTGCATTTCGTCAGGGAAGAGTAAATATTTTAATGCTCTATAACCAAGCAGAGTGCCCCATTCGCCATATACTTTGATATTAATAATGCTTAAAGCAGAAACTAAAATGATGAGCGAACAGTTATAAGCAAGATTGATTAAATGAACCAATCTGGTTTTATGATATTGCTGAACAGCCCATAAGATAAAAGGAATAATAATAGCGATACATGCGGTAGATAAATCCAATCGGAAGCCATAGAAAAAACTTAATCCGGTTTCGGAATGTTGACCATCCAGGATTTTAGTGTGATGATATACAATAAACAGGATTCGGAAAAGAGCAAAATACAGAAGCCAGAAAATAATCAGCCGAACTAAATAATGTATTTGAATTCTTTTAAAAATCATTTGTTATTCAATGTATAATTGACCGGAACTTGTAATGGTTTTCTGAACAGTAGCAGGTTTTCCATAACAATATACATCTCCATTCAATTCAATTTTGCAGGTTAATTCATTGGTAGCATTCACATAACTTAATCCTGTGGTGAATGAATGAATATAGGTGGTATTGGTACTTAAATTTTTACAATCTAAAAAAGAGCAGCCGCCAATATCAACATCGTGCTCATGAGTGGTTCCGCTTAAAGTTAAATCGCCATAACCGAAAATATGGGAAGTGATTAAAGAATTATTTACATTTAGTTGTATGTTACCCGAACTTTCTATTTGTATTTGAAACTGGTTGGTGGTAATAGTGTTTGTACAGCTGATAGTACCGGAACCGTTGGATGTAATATAATTTATCACAGGCATTTTTACATGTACATTTAAAGGTTCTTTATAGCTTCGTGCCCAGTTGCAACGATTCTTGTTTCTAATGTTTAATGTTCCATCAACCACTTCGGTTTCTATAAGCCAGCCAACGTTTTTACCGGCTTCCACTTCCACATCAAATGTAGAATCCTGTGTTAAAATAACATTTACATTATCTTCGGCATTTATTTTATCGAAATTACTTGCCCAACGTTTGGTGGTTTCTATTCTGCCGGTACGTTTAATGCAATCACACATATTTTCCTGTTTGCATGAGGAAAGGAAAGCGAAGCAAAAAAGTAGAGCCAATGCTTTAATTTGAATTGTTTTCATTTTTATATTATACAAGTGTTTTTTAGAATTGATATCCTAATCCCCATTCAAAATAATCGGCAACAGCCCAATGGGTAATGAGTGTTGCGTTTGCTATAAGGTGTTTATTTATTAAATATCTCAATCCTACTCTATGAAAAAACCTGCCATCGAAGTTTTGTTTATCAAAAACATAAAACCCAAAATCTATTGGCAACGAAATTCTGTTCATATTAAAAGCGTAGGAAATTTTTATACCTGCCCGAAGTAAGTTGGCTGTTGTAACATTTAATGAATCATCGCTCAAATATTTCCGAAGCGAATTACAATATGACATTTCGGCGCCACCACCTATCTTATTTTTATCATTTAGTTTATAATAAAAATTCGCCATTAGTCCGTACGAAGTATATCGTTGAGTTCCTGGAGGCATTAATTCTTTTATTCCGAATAAGCCAATTACCTGAGTAATCAAAACTCTTTTCGGTTTAATAATAGTATCTTTTTTCAACTGCAAGTCTTTATTGCCGAAAGCGTAGCCAACTCCAAGATTAAGTGTTGTCATATTTAATCCCAGGTTGGGAGTTTTCATAGCGCCATTGGATGCATGGCTTAATCCTACACCTACTTCTAATCGCCAGGATTTTGAAAGAGGGATAATTGTGTTCAACCTCAAATTTACAAAGGCATTTACATGTGAGCCAATTGCATTATCCTGATGATTAGTTATCCTGTCGAATGGTCGTGTTATATAACATAAGCCCAATCCTAATTTTAAATTAAAACTAATTTTTCTGTTTAGATTATTCAAACGAATATTAGCGTATGGATATATTCCTTCAAGAGTACCTAACTGTTGAGGGTTTCCCAAATCCAAATGAATTGCTGTCATTCCTATTTCAGGATATTTATGAATCTGATGCCATGGCCGACTTCCATCAGTACGGAATACATAATTTAATTCGCCCCCTAACAAGTGGCCTTTTATTAATTGCGTCATATTACTATGATGCGCTATTGCATAACCTGTTTGGCCTTGAACAGAAAGAATAAAATCGTGACTTGGTGAATCCTGCGCCTGTGATAAAACAGGAACAAGCAGTAAAATAAATGCACTGATTAGTTTTATCTTTTTAATTAATATTTGCATGGATGATTTTTTTCTGATAAGGCTCACAAAATTATTAAAATTATTGGCATCCACTAAACTCATTAAAGTTACATTTGTAAATAAATTTATGAAAATTATGGAAGAGAAATTAAAGGCTTTTGAGCGATTGCTTATTATTATGGACGAATTACGCGAACAATGCCCCTGGGATAAAAAACAAACTATTGAAAGTTTGCGTCATTTAACAATTGAGGAAACGTATGAACTTGCTGACGCGATAATAGATAAAG
The DNA here is from genome assembly GCA_903881065.1 of uncultured Bacteroidota bacterium. GTDB lineage: Bacteria > Bacteroidota > Bacteroidia > 2-12-FULL-35-15 > 2-12-FULL-35-15 > 2-12-FULL-35-15. The sequence goes on along the minus strand of CAIRRW010000096.1, from coordinate 18,259 downwards.
ATATGCCTAACATTAAAAAAGAGTTGGGGGATATTTTATTGCATATCGTTTTTTATGCCCGTATTGCTTCTGAATCAAATGAGTTTAATATTGCAAATGTAATTAACTCGCTGTGTGAAAAGTTAATTCATCGTCATCCACATATTTATGGTGATGTTAAAGTGAATAATGAAGAAGATGTGAAACAAAATTGGGAGAAGTTAAAACTAAAAGAAGGAAATAAATCTGTGTTGGGGGGTGTACCTGTTTCGTTGCCGTCATTAATAAAGGCGGCTCGTATTCAGGAGAAGGCACGAGCTGTTGGTTTCGATTGGGAGAATCCCGGTCAAGTTTGGGAAAAAGTACAGGAAGAAATTGATGAATTGAAACATGAGGTCGATAACAATGCGCCTTTGGAAAAAGTAGAAGATGAGTTTGGTGATGTCATGTTTTCGTTGATTAATTATGCTCGCTTTGTAAATATTAATCCTGAAGCGGCATTGGAAAAAACAAATAAGAAGTTCATAAAAAGGTTTCAATACTTAGAAGCAGGAGCAGCTAAAGCGGGCAAACAGTTAAGTGATATGACCCTCGCAGAGATGGATATATATTGGAACGAAGCAAAGAAATTGTAAATGAATTTCCTCTCACACCTTTATTTAGCAGGTAATTCGGAAGGATTAATTCTTGGTAATTATATTGCTGATTCAGTAAAGGGGAGTGAGATTAATAACTTTTCGAAAGAGATACAGCAGGGGATTTTATTGCACCGCAAGATTGATAACTTTACTGATTCACATCTGATGGTGGAACGAAGCAAACAACGATTAAGAGAGAAGTATAAAAAATATGCTGGAGTAATTGTTGATATTTATTACGACCATTATTTAGCGGTTAACTGGAATAACTATTCCTATATTGAATTGGAAACTTTTGTAAACAATATTTATTTCATCATCAATAGTAATCTCAACATACTTCCCGTAAAGTCTGCTATGTTTACAAGATATATGTTACAGCATAATATACTTATTGGATATTCTAAATTGGAAGGTATAGAGAAAGTACTTAAAGGGATGGCGCGTCGCACCACATTCAATTCAAATATGGAATATGCAATTGAGGATTTGAAAGAACATTTTAATTTATTTGAGAATGAATTTAAAATGTTCTTTCCGGAACTTCAATCCTATGTGAAGTACCAAATCTCCAATCCTTAATCTTTATTAATTTTCGTGAATCACAATCTTCTCAATCACATCTCCCTGACGGATTTGTTCAATGATTGGAAGCCCTTCCACCACTTTTCCAAAACAAGTATGGTTGCGGTCTAAATGAGCAGTTTGGTTTCTATCCAATACAATAAAAAACTGGGAGCCTCCTGTATCTCTTCCAGCATGTGCCATTGAAAGCACTCCTCTGTCGTGATATTGGTTATCACCAGTAAGCTCACATTTTATTTTGTAACCCGGACCACCGCTGCCAGTGCCATTTGGGCAACCTCCTTGCACTACAAATCCCGGTATTACGCGGTGAAATGTTAACCCATTATAGAATCCTTTACTTGCAAGATCGCAAAAGTTCTTTACTGTTCCAGGAGCATCTTTTTCATAAAACTCCACTTTCATTGTGCCTTTGGCTGTTACTATTTCTGCTGTTTTCATTATATATTTATTTTTCACAAAGATATATTATTTTTCTGCATCACATTTTGCTCTTCTATATATTAAGCAAAAGAACAGCTTTTTAATTTTGATAGATTTTAAACCGAAAGAATTTATTTTAATGGAATGCCTTGTAAAGACTTTATTTGATGGGAATACTAATTGAAATATTGAGAAGTGATGAAATAAAAGGGCAAAAAAAAAGGCTCTTTCGAGCCTTCTTTTTACTTTTTCTTTTTAGCTGCTTTTTTAGCTGCTTTTTTTGGAGCTGCTTTTTTAGCTACTTTCTTAGCTGCTTTTTTTGGAGCTGCTTTTTTTACTACTTTTTTTGCCATGGTTTTTGTTTATTAAATTATTATGACACGAAGTAAGATAAATTATTAACACAAAAATAAATCACATACTATATTTTATCAACACAAATTTGTTGATAACAGTAGCGTTGAACATTCTGAATTTTTAATTGATAAAAAATAATTCCATATTTGTAATGAGTAATATTTTTTTCGTTCTCTTGAAAGTATTGATTTTACAGGAAGTGCAGAGCGACGTTATTAAATTCATTTAAAAATAATATAATCTGATGATTGCATTATATAAATAGAATTATCATTAAGTAAAGTTTTAAAAAGTGAAAATATTTATTGGAATATTAATTTGTAATTTATTTTTTTTGAAAAATAGTGAAGAAATTTAAAGTATAAAAAAATCAAATAAAATTATTTAACACGTTCTAATAGCGCCATAAAAAATCCATCTGCATGATGTATTTCCGGCGAGTAACGCTTTTCTCCAAGTAAATTCCAATTGCTACCAACTTGCTCTAAAAACCATTTTATCTGTTCTTCACCTTCACTTGGTAAAATACTACAAGTAGCATATACCATCTTCCCTCCAATCTTTGTGATGCCTGAAAAATTTGTTAATATTTCTCTCTGGATTAGTTCTACACGTTCGATCTCTTCCATATTTAATTTCCATTTACTATCGGGATTCCTTCTCAGAACGCCTAGTCCAGAGCATGGTACATCTAATAGTAATCTATCTGCAGTATCTTTTAAACGTTTAATAACTTTTGAAGAATCAATATAACGAGTTTCAACAATTCGAACATCTGCACGTGTTGCACGTTTTTTTAATTCTAGTAATTTTTTCTCTTTTACATCTAATGCAATTATTCGTCCTTTGTTTTTCATCAACGATGCAAGATGTAATGTTTTGCCTCCTGATCCTGCACAGGCATCAACTACACGCATTCCTGGTTGAACATTTAAAAACTCTGACACCATTTGTGATGATGCATCCTGAACTTCAAACAATCCTTTATGAAAAGCTTCTGTTCTAAATACGTTTCGTGAAAATTTTAATTCCACTGCTTCGGGCGACCATGGTATTAAAGATGTGTCAGGTATTTTTTCTTCTTCTAATAATTTTTGTAATTCTCTTGGATTTGTTTTTAATGAGTTTGCACGAAGCACAGTAGCAGGACGTTGATTAAGTGCTCTAATAGTTTTATCCCAATTTTTTCCTAATTCTTTTTCTCCAAGTTTATCTAACCAGTCAGGAATAGATTCTCTTATTTTTCTAACCTTATGAAATTTCTCTAATTGTGAAATAATTTTCTTCTCATTTATTCCTTTAAAGTAATTGCTCTCAGGTAACGTATACCCATCAAAAACAAGATAGGTGCCAAGTATCATCCAGAGTTTATTATCGGACAGTTTTGTATCAACCTCAATACCTGATGATACAACCACTAAGCGCCAGTTACGAACAATATCGTAAGTTACATCGGATACGAAACTTCGCTCGCGTACATCCCAGTATTTATTGGCACGCATTATTTTTTCAATAGCTTTATCGGCGTATTCGTTTTTTTCGAATATGTCTTTCAATGCAACAAATATTGCTTTTATATGAAAGGTGTGGTGTTTTAAATAGAATTCTTTTGACATGATGCAAAAGTAATATTAATAAATAACAAAAAGGATTAAAGCAGGTTGCCTTATACAATCATCCTTGCAATTGTTATCTAAAATAATGATTGATTCAGAACGGTATGGTGTAATAAATAGGAGTGTAGTGGGTTATTGGTTATTAAGCAGTTTTAATATGTTCTCTTCATAAATTCCTCCAATAGGAATTTCTTTGCCTGCAATAAAGATGGATTTACTTTTAAGAGAATCAATTTTTGAAAAGGGAACAATAAATGAACGATGAACTCTAATAAATTCCTTTGAAGGCAATTTTTCCTGAATTGTTTTCATCGTCATTCTTGTTACAATTGTTTTTTGATTTGTAATATGTATTTTTATATAATCGTTCAATCCTTCTATATAAAGTATATCCGAAATTTTAACTTTCATTAATTTATAATCGGCTCTTATAAATAAATACTGCTCCTGTGTTTTGTCCGATTGGCGGGTATAGTTATAAAAATCAGTTGCCTTAGTAACAGCCTGCTGAAATCGTTCAAATGTAAATGGTTTTAACAAGTAGTCAACTGCATTCAAATTAAAACCTTCTACAGCAAACTTGCTATGCGCTGTTGTAAAAATCACCATTGTTTCCTGTTTCAGCATTTTATATAATTCGATACCTGATAGGGATGGCATTTGCACATCGAGAAACAACAAGTCAACAGGAAATTTGTGAAGAAATTTTAATGCCTCATTTGGTTGTGTGAACGTTTTCTGTAAATCAATAGTATCTATTTGCCCGCAAAAGCTTTCAATAACTTTCAATGCAGGGGGTTCATCATCAATGGCGATGGCAGTTATCATTTTAATTTTAGTTTAAGTAAGATTTTAAATTCTTCATCTTTGTCAGTAATTATTAATTGGTGTTTGGACGGATAAACCAATTGTAATCTTTTTTTTGTGTTGCCAATTCCCAAGCCACTTTTTATTGTGCTGTCAAAAGTAGTATAAACTTTATTATTCTCGACAACTAATGTAAGGTCATTTTTCTCAATGATAATATTGATGTTAATGGTTGATTTTTTCTCAGGATTTACACCAAACTTAAACGCATTCTCTATAAAATGAATTAGTAGAAATGGTGCAATTTCCTTTCCTGTTACATCGCCAATAATATTAAAAGAGATGTTGACGGTATCTTCCAAACGGAGTTTTTGTAAATCAATATAATCGCTTATGTAGGTTATTTCTTTTTCCAGTGCAATAAAATCTATATCTGTTTCACTAATCAGATATCGCATCATCCCCGAAAGTTTCACAATGGAATCAGCAGTAACATTCGCCCTTTCCTGTATCGCCAATGAATAAATGCTATTCAATGTATTAAAAAGAAAATGAGGATTCATCTGTGATTTTAAGTACGACAATTCAGTTAAAAGCTTCTCTTCTTCGGTTTGTTCCCATCTATTATATATCTTTATTAAAAAGGAAATTGCAATAACCATTACAAACTGAAAAAAGTAATGACTGATTATATGCTGTAATTCATGTCGGGAATGAAAGGAATAACGTGAAATGCGATTTGGGATAACTTCAAAATTGGAAAAAACATTCTGCAGAAAATTAATTATGAGTTTAGGTGCAATAGTTATCGCTCCAAAACAAATTATTAATGCTACTATATATATAAGGTATCTCTTTTTAAAATAGAAGCGAGGAATTAATATATAGAAATGCAGGTAAAAGAATAATATTAATATAATATAACCTATAAAGTCTCTTTGAAAAGGTGCCTCCTTAATAAGTTCGGAATTGGTAATATCTGGAGAAAAAATAATAGGTAATGCCAAAAAAGCGAACCATGCAATTATATGTATATATATATAGCCTCTTTCTTCTTTCATATCTTTTTGTTGCCCTCAAAAGTAAAATATCTTACCTTACTTTAATAATATTATCGATGGAAATACTGTAAAATGCCTAATTCCTGCTAGCAATTATTGAAATGTTGCTAGTAAGAATTGAAAAACTGCTCCCAATTATCGGAAAGTTGCCAGCAAGAATTGGGAAATCGCTAGCAGTTTTTAGAAAGTTGCTAGCAATAATCTTAAAACTGCTAGCAATTTTTTGATAATTGCTTCCAATAAATCAAAAGTTGCTAGCAACTTTTCAGAAATTGCTAGCGATTTTCCGACAATTGTTAATTCGTTCTCTAAAAATATTTATCTCATTCTTCATTCACTTTCGCATTCCCATCACATACAAAATACTACATTTGCGCAATGATTGACTATGTAAAGATTGATACCACAATAACAATTGCCGGAGTAGCTCTTCATCAACCCGTTACCGCTATCACCGATATTATCCTCGCGATAGTCTGTTTATATTTCTTTTTTAAATTAAAACAAATCAAAAAACCCGACCAAAGCACCAAAAGCTGGCTTTGGTTTTATCTATTCCTCAGTTTAGCATCCATTACCGGCAGTTGTTCCCATGCTTTTTTTGCAATTCATCAAGGCTTTGGTTATGATTCACTTTGGCTGCCCATGCAACTGTTTAATATTTTTGCAGCCTTTTCTGCACAGCAGGCAACTCAATATTCTGTATTTAAAAATTCACCAAACCGAAATAGTTGGAAATGGTTTTCATTAATCTTAATCACACTCTTTTCAATATCGGTATTTATATTTCATAATTTCCTGGTAGTAATTATCGATAGCGGCCTAGCATTAATTCCCGTAATGATTATTCATTTTATCGATTCGCGAAAACATAAAGACAGTCAATATATAGCATGGGGAATAGTAATATTATTTATCACGGCTATTATTCATGGAGCCAAACTTTCCATTAACGAATATTGTACCTATCTTGATATTGCCCACATATTTATTATTGCAAGCCTATCCGTTATGCTCATTGGAATAAAACGTAAGGCGGTTTCGTTGTAATCAATTTTCTGCTCCTTCTCCATTCTTCTTTTTTCAATGAGAGAAGCAGGGAGATAAGTCTATATAATTTTAGTTAACCCGAAATCATTACTTAAAAGTTTATAACTTGCGATTGAATTTAGAAACGATGAATCAGTCAGTAACAAAATTGACAATAGGCCGCAGAGAAATAATTGACTTCCCTGATTTAGGATTGTTTTCAATTGAAGCAAAAATTGATACTGGCGCACTCACCTCAGTGCTGCATTGCCATGATATCAGAGAAAACAACGGCACATTATATTTTAAACTACTCGATCCTTCTCATCCCGAATACAATGAAAAAGTACAGAGAGCCACTGAATATTCTCAAAAGGAAATTAAGAATTCGTTTGGCGAAGTAGAAAATCGATACATAATAAAAACAATTATACGAATTGGCAATAAGCGAATAAAAGCGTTAATTTCGCTGACAGATAGAGGTACCATGCGTTATCCTGTGTTGATAGGAAGGCGTTTTTTGAAGAATAGATTTATTGTTGATATATCTTTACTAAACTGTATTACTCCTTTTCATCCTTCAAATAAGAATAAAAAAACTAAATCATAATACTTACATTTTAAAACAGATAAACAACATGAGAATAGCAATTTTATCAAGAGGTCCAAAACTTTATTCTACCAGAAGGCTTGTAGAAGCTGCCGAACAGAGAGGCCATGAAGTAATTGTACTCGACCATTTAAAATGTGTATTGGTTATTGAAAAAAGTAATCCTCATATATTTTTTGGTGGCAAGGAAGTAAAAGATATCGATGCCATAATTCCTCGCATAGGTACATCAGTTACCTTTTATGGTGCTGCAGTTGTACGTCAGTTTGAGCAGATGAAAGTTTTTTCTTCTGTCGAATCTCAAGCCTTGGTTCGCTCACGCGATAAACTAAGAAGTTTGCAATTATTAGCAAAGGCAGGAATAGGAATGCCTAAAACGGCATTTGCTTCCGCACCAAAAAACATAGATAGTGTTATCGAACAAGTTGGCGGAGCTCCTGTTGTAATAAAGCTTTTGGAAGGTACACAAGGCATAGGTGTAATATTAGCCGAAACACATAAGTCTGCTAAATCAGTTATCGAATCATTCCTTGCTCTAAAAGCAAATATATTAGTACAGGAATTTATTAAAGAAGCTGGAAGTGCCGATATTCGTGCATTTGTGGTCGATGGTAAAATTGTTGGAGCAATGAAACGGCAAGGACTTCCCGGCGAATTCAGAAGCAATCTGCATCGTGGCGGCACAGCCACAGTGCTTGAATTATCGAAGGAAGAAAGAGAAACAGCAATTAAATCAGCTAAGAAGTTGGGGCTTGCAATTGCAGGTGTCGATATGCTTCAGTCTGAAAGAGGCCCTTTGGTAATGGAAGTTAATTCTTCTCCAGGATTGGAAGGTATTGAAGGAGCTACAGGGGTTGATATTGCGGGTAAAATAATTGAGTATGTTGAAAGAAATGAATTTAATCATGAACCGTAAATTCTCAAAATGACCTATCAGAATAAAATAATACGTATTAATGAAGTGGAAGTAAAACTAGGTGAATCTGCTCAAATGAGTTTGAATTGGTATCAGTTGCCAACCAAAACAATTATAGAGATTCCAGTTTATGTATTCCGTTCTAAAAAGCCTGGACCAACTTTATTATTGCAGGCGGGAATGCACGGTGACGAAACAAATGGGATTGAAATTGTTAGAAGATTAATCACCAGAGAGGAAGTTCGAAAACCGCTGCGCGGGAGTATTGTTGCAATTCCAGTAATTAATACATTTGCATTTTTATATGGAACAAGAGATTTACCCGATGGAAAAGATTTGAATCGTTGTTTCCCTGGCAGTAAAAGTGGTTCTCTCGGAAGCCGGATCGCTTATGATTTAACTCATGAAATTATTCCACAAATTGATTTAGGTCTTGATTTTCATACTGGAGGAAAGCAAATAAATAATTATCCTCAACTAAGGTGTACTTTTGAAGATAGCAGCTCATTGAACCTTGCTAAAAAATTCTCACCAACGTATATAATTAATTCATCTTTGAGGGATGGTTCGTATAGAAAGGAAGCGTCTAAAAGTAATAAGCCGGTTCTTGTTTTTGAAGGTGGAGAATCTTCACGTTTTCATTATCAGTATATTAATGAGGCAGTTAATGGCACATTGAGATTAATGAAACATCTTAAAATGGTTGATGTAGAGGTGCGTGAAAACACAACCGCCTTAATCAATAAATCTTCATGGATTAGAGCACGATCATCAGGTATGTTTCATTGTACAAAAACAAACGGTGTATCAATATCAAAAGGAGAAGTTATTGGAGAAATTACGGACCCATTCGGCGAACATAAAGAAAAAATAATTGCAGCTCAAAATGGTTTTATCGTTGCTATCAACACGCATCCGGTAGTCAATCAAGGTGATGCCCTTATACACCTTGGCTTTGAATGAAATTGGCTTTAGCTTGATTTTATTCATTTATTTGATTGACGAAACATTTGCTCTAAAAATAAAAAATCCTCACTATACATATAGTAAGGATTTTTTATTAGAACTTAACTTCTCAATACTAATAAACAATAACCTTTCTAACGGTTTCGTTTTTGTTTTCAACAAGAATAAACATATATACTCCTTTACCATAAGAAGAAATGTCAATGGGTTGATTATAATCTCCTGAAAAGTCATTCAATTCTCTTGAATAAATCAATTGACCTAAATCATTTACTAGTTTCAAAGTGTAGGCCTTTTTAGTATCAGTATGGAAAGTAACTATAAACTTACCATTACTTGGATTAGGATAAATAGAGAATGAATTATCTTGGAAATATTGTTCAATTCCAGTTATTGTAATTGAATTAGAAGCTGCCGAAGTACATCCAGTAGAAGTTACTTTTACAGTATAAACACCTGGTTGAGTTGCATTGTATGTTACACCTGTAGCACCTGAAATGGCGGTGCCGTTAAGATACCATTGATTTCCTGTGGTAGAACTTGAAGTAAGTGTGTTGCCTGCAGCTGTGATAGTAGGTGTAGAGGGGTTGGCATTTATTGTTACGGTTACTGTTCCTGCAAGGCTAGGGCAACCACCTGCTGTAACAACAACTGAATAAGTACCAGCTAGTGCAATTGAAGCTGGACGTGTAGGGTTTTGTAAGGTAGAAGTAAATCCTACAGGACCAGTCCAAGAATATGTAGCACCTGCTAATGTAGCAGTAGATAAATTGATTGTTTGGCCATTACAAAGCGGCGAGTTACTTGTTGCATTTGGTGTAGCTGGCGAAGCATTTACAGTAATATAATTTGTTTGAGTTACAGTGTTGCTTCCAAAGGAATTTGTTGCAGTAAGAGTTACAGCATATGTTCCCGGAGTACTAAATGTTACAGAAGGATATTGAGTAGTAGCTGTTGTTGGTGTTCCTCCAGCAAAAGTCCATGCCCATGAAGCAGGCACGTTTGTACTTAAATCAGTAAATGTAACTGACTGCCCAGCACAAATTGTTGTTTGTGTAGCGGAGAAATTAGCTACGGGTGCTGCAGTAGCTGCACACTGTGGTAATATAAATGAATATATCTGTGTTTTTTGAGCACCACCTGCTCCCATAAACATTCCGGTATGCCAAAAGGTTACACCATCAGGATCTAGAGTTGTTTGGGCATAATCACCATCACGGTTAACACCAGTTTGAGATGCAGTTCCTGCCACCACTTGTGTTTCAGCAATAGTCATAGTTCCTAGCGGATCGCAAGCTTTTCTTCCCGTATAATATAACCCTGGATAAATTGAAGAAGAATTTGACTTCATATAACATAATGCAATTCCTCCATTATTATCCATTGCAATACTTCCCATCCATCTAGTGTTAGCATCAGGCGCATAAATTCCTTCCTGATATAATGACCAAACTCCTGATGAGTTCTGACGTAATTCTACCCATTTAATACTTCGTTGTGTAGCACTAATTTTCACTGCCCAATTTAAAACTACAGAATTATAAGTACTCCATATTTTATATTGTGCTCTAAACATACAAACACCACCAATACCATCTAACATTTGAGTTGTTCCTGGTTGAGAAACATCATTCCATGCTGAACTGTAAGAAGCATCAAAAGCGGCTGTGGCTAAAGTTGCATTTAAAGTTGTTGTCATTGTTGGTGTTGTGCCCCATGTAACTGTTGTATTCCAAACTTTCACAGCATCTGTATTAGCGCCTCCCCATGCATTGTCGGTATATGCGAAGAAAGGTAGTTTTGTTCCTGTTGCAGGTAAAGTTCCATCTCCAGCGTCTGCAGGTAGGGGGCAAAAGAAACCACTTGTTCCTGATTGTGTATAGGACGCATATACTGATTTTGCTGTAGCATCTCCCACCAACATTTTTGCTCTTTCAAATGCAAAGACACGTGTTTGAGCATTGGAACACATATAGTAACCATCTTGCCATACCGAAAATTTTAAGTAATCAGGGAATACAGGAGATGTAAATGTATAAGTGTACCATGCTCCAGTTGGGTCAGCTGTTTTAGAAATAGCAATATATATATTTGCTGGGTTTCCGAACTGCGCCATTAAGAAACGGTTGGCAGCCTTGTCATATAGAACAACTGGGTCACCAGCGTTTGCAGTAACTGGAGACCATAAATTCCCTAGTGTACCTGTTAACAGAGCTGTACCTGTTTTGTTCCAAATTTTAAATGTTGTAGAATTAATCATTTGAACATAATGATTTGGTCCTACAGCACCAGATGGATCTAATGGATAAAAACCTGTAGCTGCTTGGCCGGCCCAACTTTGAAGAGGGGTTCTGTTTTGTAATCCTCCCATTATAGTTTGTATTGTTGAAGGGTCGTTGCCATATGCAGGACCATCTTTCTCAACTGTTAAAGGGAATTTTTGAGGTATATTGCCATCTCTGTCTTCCACTTCACTTTCAACAAAAGCTTTTGGTTCATCTGTGCTGTTTTCAAATATTTCTCTTAAAGGTCTTGTTTCGTGAAACTCGGAACACTGCACAAATCCTGATTCTTGCTTGCTAACTGATTTCTGAGCAAATGATGAACTCATTGCAAATAAACCGGCAATTACTAACGTAGCTTTTTTCATAATATTTTTATAAATTTAATGGATAGCGAAAGTAATATTTTTTTATTACTTGGTTAATATTATTGTTACTAATATAGACTAACCAAGTATTTTAAGAGATTAGAGTATAGCTATTATAGAATCGCCATACTTTTATATGTGTCTGTTTTTGCTAAAACCTTAAAGGTTTTTCTGAAAAGCATAAAGGTATTTGAGGAAAACGTAAAGATATTTAGGAAAAGCGTAAAGGTATTTGGTAAAAACCTAAAGGTATTTCAGAAAAACGTAAAGGTAGTTGAGAAAAACGTAAAGGTATTTTGAAAAAGACCTAAAGGTATTTGAGAAAAATCTAAAGGTATTTCGGGAAAACGTAAAGGTATTTGGCAAATACCTTTAGCCTTTTGATGGACAATAAAAGGAACATGTTATTAAATATCAGTAACTTGACAATTAATAACGTAATAATGCTGCCAACTCTTTGTTAATATTATAAATCATCCTCACACTTTGAACACCGTTTTGTTCATTTCTTTCTAATTGGTAACATTAAGTTATCTTATTGTTTTCATAGTTTTATCGCGTTATAATCTTATAATCGTTCTGAATATGGTGATAGAGAAAAAAATTTTCGTTCTTGATACTAGTGTAATTATATACGACCACATGGCAGCCAAAAGTTTTAAGGAACATGATGTGGTGATTCCGATAACTGTTCTGGAAGAACTGGATAACTTTAAAAAAGGGAATGATACCAAGAATTTCGCAGCCCGCGAATTTACCCGATACATAGATAAAATTTCGGCCGATCATACCCTAAATGATTGGATTAATATTAATGGGAAAGGGCATGGCAATATTATGATAGAGATGCATCAGAACTCGAAAATTGATGCAGAGAAAGTATTTGGCGAACGAAAAGGTGATCATCGTATTTTGAATACTGCCATGTATGTTGCCGAAAAATACCCCACTAGAAAAGTGGTGCTTGTTACCAAGGATATTAACTTACGTATCAAAGCAAAATCGCTTGATTTAAATGCGGAAGATTATAAAACCGGAAAGATTCAGGATGTTACCGAGCAGCTTTATACAGGCAGAAGCGAGATTCAGAAGGTTTCTTCAGAAACAATAAATGAGATTTATGAAAAAGGCTTCTGTGATGCCACCGCTGTATTAAAAAAAAACAAACCAAAATCAAATCATTTTTATGTGCTTAAAAGCGGCGCTAAATCAGTACTTGCATCCTACAGTCCGGTAAAAGACACACTTGAAAGAATAAAGAAAGTTACTGCATTTGGTGTTAATCCGCGCAATGCTGAGCAGGCTTTTGCGTTGGATGCAATTATGAATCCAGATGTGAAACTGGTAACCATTCAAGGAGTGGCAGGTACCGGTAAAACGTTGTTATCGCTGGCTGGTGCATTGGAGCAACGCCGCACGTATCATCAGATATATCTTGCTCGACCAATTGTTCCGCTTAGTAATAAAGACATTGGTTATTTGCCGGGAGATATAAAATCGAAGTTAAACCCTTACATGGAGCCGCTATGGGACAATTTGAAGTATATCAAAAACCAATTCAATGAAAAGGATAAGGAGTATAAGCAGATTAATGAGATGGTGGAACATGAGAAACTAGTGGTTTGTCCGCTTGCATATATAAGGGGCAGAAGTTTATCAGATGTGTTTTTTATTGTGGATGAAGCTCAGAATTTAACACCTCACGAAGTGAAAACCGTTATCAGCCGTGCCGGTGAGAATACGAAAATGATTTTTACTGGAGATATTTATCAAATTGATACTCCATATCTCGACTCACAAAGTAATGGTTTATCATATTTAATTGATAAGTTAAAAGACCAATCACTTTATACACATATAACGCTCGAAAAGGGCGAGAGATCGGAACTTGCCAACTTGGCAAATGAATTTTTGTAGTTAATTTTTTACTTCTTTTCTTCATAAAATAAAAAGTATTTTAGGGGCTTCCCTCTAATAGGTGGCACTTTAGGTCATACTAGGATTGATAAATACAACTATGCGACGAAACGAATCGGTTATTCCTTTATTTTTCGTATACTTGCAATCCATTAAAATAAAAATGAAATGAGCAAAATAGCATTAATTACAGGAGTAACCGGTCAGGATGGCGCATATTTGGCAGAGTTGCTGCTCGGCAAAGGATATACCGTACACGGAATCAAGCGCAGAAGTTCGATGTTCAACACCGGTCGGATTGACCATCTATACAAAGATCAGCACGAAAACAAAGTAAATTTCTTTCTTCATTATGGCGATTTGACTGATTCTACCAGCCTTATCCGCATTATACAGGAAGTTCAGCCGGATGAAATATATAATCTTGCTGCACAATCTCATGTTAAAGTTTCGTTCGAAACGCCCGAATATACAGCAAATGCCGATGCCATCGGAACATTGCGTATTCTGGAAGCAATACGTATTTTGAAAATGGAAAAGAAGACTAAATTTTATCAGGCTTCTACTTCCGAGATGTATGGATATGTGCAGGAAATTCCTCAAAAGGAAACTACACCTTTTTATCCTCGTTCGCCTTACGGAGTAGCTAAAGTATATGGTTTCTGGATTACCAAAAACTATCGCGAAGCTTATAATATATTTGCATGTAACGGAATTTTGTTTAATCACGAAAGTCCGATACGCGGCGAAACCTTTGTTACCAGAAAGATTACACGTGCAGTTGCCAAAATACATTTGGAGTTGCAGGATAAATTATATTTGGGAAACCTTGATGCTGAGCGCGATTGGGGACATGCCAAAGATTATGTGGAAGGAATGTGGATGATGATGCAGCAGGATGAACCGGATGATTTTGTGTTGGCAACAGGCAAAAAAATTACTGTTCGTAAATTCGTTGAACTTGCTTTCGGCGAAGTAGGAATAAAATTGAAATGGGAAGGTAAAAACGAACACGAAAAAGGAATAAACATTGCAACCGGAAAAGTGGTTGTGGAAGTTGACCCTGAATATTTCCGACCTACAGAAGTTGAATTATTAATTGGAGATGCTTCGAAAGCCAAGAAAATACTAGGCTGGGAACCAAAACATACACTTGAACAGCTGGTAAGTGAAATGGTGGACAGCGATATTAAATTATTCAAGAAAGATAAATATCTGCTTGAAGGAGGACATAAAATAATGAATTTCCACGAGTAGATTTTATTTCCTTACATCCCCAAAAAAGTGAATAAAGATTCTAAAATATATATTGCCGGACATCGCGGAATGGTTGGCTCGGCTATTCATAGAAAACTTTTGAAAGAAGGATTTACAAATTTTGTAACCCGAACTTCAAAAGAATTGGATTTGAGAAATCAGCAGGCAGTTGCTGATTTTTTTGCAAAGGAAAAACCCGAATATGTTTTTCTGGCAGCAGCCAAAGTAGGTGGTATTGTTGCAAATAATACATACCGTGCCGATTTTATTTATGAAAACATAATGATTCAATCCAACGTGATTCATTATTCATATGTAAATGGAGTGAAGAAACTAATGTTTCTCGGGTCGTCGTGCATCTATCCCAAGCTGGCACCTCAGCCGCTTAAAGAAGAATATTTATTAACCGGGCTTTTGGAAGAAACCAATGAACCTTATGCTATCGCGAAGATATCCGGAATTAAAATGTGCGATGCATATCGTAGTCAGTATGGCTGCAACTTTATTTCGGTGATGCCAACTAATTTATATGGGGAGAATGATAATTACGATTTGAATAATTCTCATGTACTACCTGCCTTAATAAGGAAATTTCATACTGCAAAGAAAGAAAATAAACCTACAGTAGAAATATGGGGAACAGGAGCACCAATGCGCGAATTTCTTCATGCCAACGATTTGGCAGATGCCTGTTTTTATTTGATGCAAAACTATAATGAATCAGGATTAGTAAATATCGGTGTTGGCGAAGATATTACTATAAAAGATTTGGCATTGCTCGTGAAAAAGATTGTTGGTTACACCGGCGAATTAAAATTTGATACCTCAAAACCGGATGGCACTCCCCGTAAATTAATGGATGTAAGCAAGCTTCATTCATTTGGTTGGAAACATAAAATAAATCTTGAACAAGGGATTGCAGCAGTATATTCCGAAGTAAAAGATAAATTATAAATAATTACTGTAAGACACCAAACGCAAAGAGCTTAGCGTGTTTCTGACTTAGCGGCAATAATATGAAAAAACAACTACTACTTTTATTTCTTTTACCTACCCTATTATTTGCTCAACAGAATTTGCAGTTGAACAGAGAATGGGGATTGAAATATGAGAAGGAGAAAAACAAAATATCAGGAAAACAGCCTAAAGATTCTATAACTAAAAAAGATATTAATTCTCCGGAAGACCTTTCCTGTTTCAAGCCATACATAGTTAATCCCGAGTATTCCCTAAAAGATAAATCCAAAGGAAATTATCTTTACCGTAAACTTAAAAAAGAAAGTTTAATAATTGTAAATGATACTGCAGATAAATTTCATTTGAATGTTGATCCGTTATTCAATTTTCAATATGGAAAAGACATTGCAGATAAAACAGGAGAGAAACTTTATACTAACACACGCGGATTTATATTAAGAGGAGGATTTGGAAATAAACTTGATTTCGAATCTTCATTTTATGAAAATCAATCTACATTTCCACAATATATGGATTCATATATCGCATCAACTAATAATTTATTCCCTCAAACTGCCAACTATGACTATGCAGTAATTCCAGGTCAGGGTCGTTCAAAGTCATTTCATACAAACGGTTATGATTATGCAATGGCATCAGGTTATCTTTCTTACACTCCAATTAAAATGTTGAATGTACAAATAGGGAATGGAAAACATTTTGTAGGAGATGGCTATCGTTCCCTGCTTTTATCTGATAATGCATTTAATTATCCATATGCTAGAATTACAACAACGTATAAAAATATTCAATATACTAATTTATATACTACATTTATGAATCTTACTGACGGAGGTGTAAAAACTCCTCCTCACAGTGAACGATTGTTTCAGAAAAAAGTTGGAAATTTTCAAATGTTAAGCATTAATCTTTTCAATCGATTGCAAATAGGGTTGTTCCAAGGAATGATATGGGAGGCAGCCGATTCAGATAATCGTCAGCATGTGAATTTTAATACATTTGACCCAGTTATTGGAGTAAATACATTGAATTATGGGTTGCATAATACCAACAATATTCTAACGGGTTCAACATTAAAATTTAAAATCACAAATTCGATTTCACTTTACGGACAATTTATGCTTGATGATGTAGCGTATTCAAAAAATTCAGGAGGGGATGTAAAAAATAAATATGGATATCAGATAGGTTTTAAATATTATGATTTATTCAAAATAAAAAACTTGCATTTGCAGTTGGAATATAATTATGTTCGACCTTATTCATATTCAACTGATAATTCGCAACAAAGTTATACACATTATAATCAGTCGTTGGCAGATCCATTAGGTGCAAATTTTAAGGAAGCAATTGGTTTTATAAATTATCGTTTAAAGGATTTTTTTATTGAACTGAAGGGGATTTATGCGGTGAAAGGTGCTGATAGCTCATCGTTCAATTATGGTGGCAATATATTTAAACCAGATAATTCGTTTCCAGGTTCACAGAATTTAAATAATATTCAAACAACGCAAGGAGTGAAATCAACATTAATTGTTGAAGATATGCACGTCGGTTATTTGCTTAATCCAACTACAAACTTTAATATTGTAGTTGGAATCACAAACCGAACCGAGCAAACTAATAAAATAACAAACAATACACAGTTAGTATATTTTGGAATACGAACATCACTTACTAATCTCTATTACGATTTTTAATATTAGCACATGGAATTTTTAATACTTGTTTTTGTCACCTCTTTTATGGTCGTTCTTATGGTAACACCCTCCTTAATAAAAGTTGCTATTCTGAAGCGTTTATTTGATGATCCAAATGAAAAGAGGAAGTTACATAACAGAGCTACTCCAACTATTGGAGGAATAGTGCTTTTTGCAGGCACACTCTTTGCCTTTTCTCTATGGTTTCCTCGCAATCTAATTCATGACCCAATAATAGCATTAAAGGCAATGGACGATTATAAGTACATTGTCAGTACGCTACTAATAATGTTTTTTGTTGGGATAAAAGATGATATTATTGGAACTGCCCCTGTAAAAAAGTTGCTTGCGCACATAATGGTTAGCATGATTTTGGTTTTAATGGCAGATATCCGTATAGTAAGTATGCACGGCATTTTCGGTATGGAAGATTTGCCATATTGGGCAAGTGTCTTCCTCTCAATATTCACTTATATTGTAGTTGTAAATGCTTTTAATTTAATTGATGGTCTTGATGGCTTGGCAAGCGGGATAGGTTTGATAACCGCTCTGGCATTCGGAACTTGGTTTGCATTTGCAGGCGATTTTGTAATGTCATGCCTTTCATTTGCATTAGCTGGGTCTCTTTTAGCCTTTTTGTTTTTTAATTTTTCACCAGCGAAAATATTTATGGGGGACTCAGGTTCTTTAACAATTGGTTTAATAATTTCTATTCTGGCAATAAAATTAATCAGCTTTGATGTTGGCGGAATACAAAACGAATTTCTTTT
>CAIRRW010000095.1 GCA_903881065.1 uncultured Bacteroidota bacterium | reverse complement strand
TCCAGATTTTTTGATTCAATATCCTGAGGTCTATGGTCAGAAGTTATACAATCAATCGTTCCATCAGCAATTCCTTTTTTCAACGCTTCAATATCTTTTTTTGTTCGCAAAGGAGGATTCAATTTGTAATTACTATCAAAGCCCGATAAAACAGAATCATCTAATGCAATGTTGTAGGCGTTCACTGAAGCTGTTACTTTCAATTTATTTGCTTTTGCTTGCTTTATTATCTCAATTGATTTTTGAGTAGAAACATTCGTAATGTGAATGGGAGCATCCGTATATTCTGATAGAAATATATTTCTGTTTACCATTACTTCCTCTGCAAGTGCTGGTATACCTTTTAAACCAAGCCTTGTTGATGTTTCTCCTTCATTGATTTTTCCGTCTTGAGAAATTGATTTTTCATCGCAATGTGTAATTATTAAACCTCCGAAATTCTGTGTATATAATAATGCACGCATTAATAAACCTGCATTTGCAACAGATTTTTTATCATCCGAAAAAGCTACTGCGCCTGATTGATGCATATCATACATCTCCGAAATGTCGTTGCCTTCTTGTTTATATGATAAAGTTCCTATCGGAAAAACATCCACAATTGAACCTGCTGTTTTGTTTTTTATAAATTGAACTTCTGATTTAGAATTTATGGTTGGATTAGTTGACGAAACAACGGCAACTCCTGTAAATCCACCAGCCGCTGCGGCTTTGATTCCGGATTCCAAATCTTCTTTGTGTTCAAATCCTGGGTCACAAAAATTCACTTGCATATCAAACCAACCGGTAGAAATATGAAGGTTTTCTGCTTCAATCAGTTTAACGTTCTTATTTGCATTAATCTTTGATTTGATGGAAGTAATTATTCCATTTTCAATTAACACATCCATTGTTTTTCCATTATGCGGAGAGCTGGACCCAATGATGGTGGCGGATTTTATTAATATATTCATGTTTTTTAGCTCATTAGTTTATTAGTTCACATGTTCATTAGTCTTTTTCAAATAAGTGCATTTTTAAATTCTCTTTCATCCTTTCATAAATCTTAATATCATTACTTCGATAGCCAGAAACAACAATGCTAAAATAATACAAAGTTTCCAAAGTTTTTTCCCCTGCTCTGCTTCACTTAAAGATTGTGTTAAACTTTGAGCTGTTGCCTCCAATACATTTATGTTCGAAATATTTTTCGCTGATAATTGTTTTTTTAAATCATCCACTGAATAACAATTCAAATCGGATTCTTTACGGTTGAAGTTATAAGACAGGCCAGTTACCAAATCTTTATCGGCATATAAATTATAATTGCCAGCTTCTGTAATTTGATTGTGAGTACTCATTTCTGTTTTAGAATCCAGTACTTTATGTTCCGGAATTATATCAAAAGTGGATGCTATTCCTTTTATATGAAACACACTTTCTCCTTTCAATACATTATTACACTCAATCATTTGGTCGTTACCTATTGTATAAAATAATGGTTGCACGGTTTGACTGTACATTCCTATTTTATAAAGTGTAGGAACAAATATGGCATGCTTCGCAAAGTTCGAAAATGCTGCATCCAAAGCCACTGCAGATGTATATAATTTCCCTTTCCCTACATCATATTTACATAAAAAGTTATCACCGTTTTGAAGTTTCAACAAAAACTCTTCATTGCTTTGTGTTGTTTTCGAAAAAACAAAATGTTTGCTGACCTTTGGCAAATCAAGGTTAGTGGCAGTAAATGTTTTCTTGTCAAACACATCTTTATAAAGCGGATTGTCCGAATTTATTTTGTCAATCTTTGTAGTTGCTGTATCCAGTTTCTCAAGGTAATTTGCTTTTGCTGAAATAAAAAAATCTTTATAGGAATTCAAGTCACTTTGTCTATTTGGAAATATAATCACACTACCGCCATTGTTCATAAAGCGATTAAGCTCCTGCGACAAACCGGATGAAATTGATTTAAGTTCATTTAATACAATCAATTTGTTTTGTGATAGTGTAGAATAATCAAGTTTATTCTCCGCATTATTCTTCAGAATAAATAATGAATCATTGCTAAACAATTTATTCAAATAAGGGCTTCCCCCATTTGATTCGCTTCCATTAATACAAAGCACTGGTATGTTTTTCGAAACTTCAAAGCTGAAATAAAATTTATCGTCAAACGTTACCGGATAATCATTCAACTCCACTCTGCATTGCTGAATGCCTGATTCTTTTGAAGCAAATGAAAGTACCACTTCTGTCTCCGCATCTTTATCAACAGTAAAACTCGCCGGTGTTTTCTGAATATTATTAATAAATAGTTTAATCGAATTGTTTTCAACTGCTTTATCCGAAACATTTTTAATCCGCACATGCAGTTTTTCTATCTGATTGTATTGTCTTACCGGAGTTTCGAACCAGCAGGTATCAATATATACATTGTTCTTTTCGGCAGCTACCAGCGGAACAAGATTAATATTTACACTTGTATCATTCTTTATAGCATCAATGTTTACAACACTTTTCTGGAAATCAGAAATAATAAAAGAAGTTTTAATTTTGTTATTCGATTGCTGCAATACATCCATTTGGCGGGAAACTATTTCGGAAATACTGCGTGCAGCCGGACTTATCTTCACCTCATCAAGCAACTGAACAAACTCTTCCTTATTCACCAATCGCTGATGTTTTCCTTCAAAATCATTGGTAAGTAATTGTATTCGGTCATTAGGTTTGTAGGCGGCTACTATTTCCAACGCACGTTTTTTGGCATCACCAAGCAAGGTTCCGTTTTTATTAACGGCATCCATACTGAACGAATTATCAACGAAAATACTTATCGTTTTATCGCCAACACTTACTTTTTTATTTGCCGAAGGAATTACAGGCTGAGCAAAAGCAAACACCAAAGCGATAATTGCGAGGATACGGGCAAGCAGAACAAGTAGGTTTTTAAGTTTCGATTTCGCCTTTGTTTCTTCTTTCACCTCTTTCAAAAAGCGAACATTGCTGAAATATACAGTTTTAAACTTGCGGAAATTAAAAAGGTGAATGATGATTGGTATTGCTATTGCCGAAAGTGCAAACAGAAATGCGGGATAGGTAAAGCTCATCAAAGGACAAAGATACTATTTTCTGGGAAGTAGAAAAATGTAATAAAAAATCTTAAATTTATCCAATAACACATATACCTGCAATTTATAATTTACCAATCTCCAAGTTTTGCCATTCAACCTCGTAGTTTGGTTAATCAACCTCCAAGTTTTGCCAGCCAATCTCAAAAATTTTCAGCAAAATAATTAAGGAAACAAAGTAGGAGAGGAGTGAATTAATTCTATTTTAATTGATAAAAAAAAGGGTATTGTTATTCCTTTTTCGTTTTTTAGCGATAAGTATATGCTAGTTTTGTTTGCTGGTAAATTAATGGATAGCAACAAACTGGTTATATGCACCAACCAGAATTCTGTCATTCTTCTTTCTGTCGAAAATAAAATAGACAGAAGCGAGTTCACAGGCAATTGCGCCAAGCATCAAGTATTCGCCATTCTTTTGTCCCTGCACTTGTGCGGCACTCTGCCCTGTGTATCCTCCGCGTCTGCCTCCTCCGCGTCTAGGCTGGTTTTTTAAATACAAATATGCGCCTATAATGCCTATAGTAACGGAAGCATCCGAAGTCATATTCTGAATAAATCTATCGCGTTCAACAGCTTTCGCCATCAGATTTATTTTCTGGTCATTTTGCTTCTTTACAACGATAAGCATATCTCTTTCTAGTAATTTCCATTCCTTATAATAAAAGTATTTCCCGCTTTGTTGAATTGATAAATCTTGAACAAAAAATTCGGGTTTGGCAGGAGCAGGAACATAATCCCGAAACGAATCCTTGGTGCCGTTTGAATATATAATATAACTGATTTCTTGTTTTGCTAACGAAAATAAAGGTCCATCCAATAAATCCAATCGTTTATATTTTATATCCGTAGCGTTTATCTCCATCAGTTTTACAACCAGTTTATCGCCCGTTCTTTTTATAATAGTGTCCTGTGCTTTAATGGCAAGGCAGAATAAAAGGGAAATAATGATGATAATGGATTTTCTCATTTCTTTAATTTTAATAACTAATTATTGTATTTCAATTTAATAAGATTAAACTATTAAATCTTTAGATATTAAATTCTATCTTTAGTTTAATTGCTTACAAAGTTACTTATAAATAGCACCTTTTGTTTTTATATTTAAAAAGAAGTAAACATTTGAAAGTTTAATACATTCATCGATTTCAAAAATTCTGTCAACTAATAATCAGAATCTAATATCTATTATCTACTTTTGTACATATGATTACACTTATCATAATAGCAATTACTGCTTTTATTTCCATCACCTCAATGGAAAACCATTCCATAAAAAACAAGATGATGTTTAATGCCTACATGATTAAACATAGAAAGGAATGGTGGCGTTTTTTCTCAAGCGGATTAATTCATGCTGATTGGATGCACTTGATTTTTAATATGTATTCGTTATACCTTTTTGGCAAAGGCGTGGAAGATGGATTCAATTATTTATTTGAAGGCAAAGGAGAGTTGTTTTTTATCTTGTTATACGTTGGAGGTTTGGCTATGTCATCCATTTATACATTCGAAAAAAACAAGGATAATATATATTACAATTCACTTGGAGCTTCAGGCGCTGTATCAGCAGTAGTGTTTGCATACATTGTACTCGATCCTACAGCCAAACTCATGTTTCTTTTTCTACCAGTGCCTATTCCTGCTTATCTTTTTGGACTCATTTTTTTAGGAGTTGAATATTATCTCGGCAAACGAGGACAAACCAATATTGGTCACGATGCACATTTTTTGGGAGCCGTTTTCGGTGCAGTATTTACAATCATTTTAAAACCTACATTAGTTAGCAATTTTATTGACCACTTTAGATAATGAACAAAGCTGTATTTCTTGATAGGGACGGAGTAATTAACTTTGAACGTGGTTATACTCATAGGTTGGAGGACTTTGTTATTCTTCCCGATTTGATTGAAGTTTTGCAGATTCTTAAGCAAAAAGGTTATTTACTAATTGTTATTTCCAACCAAAGCGGCATTGCAAAAGGTTTGTATTTACAGAAGGAAACGGAAATATTACATACGTATCTAAAAGACGAGTTGCGTAAAAAAAATGTCGTTCTAGATGAAATATATTATTGTGTGCATCATCCCGATGTTGGCAGATGTATATGTCGTAAACCAGATTCGTTGTTTGTAGAAAAAGCATTGGCGCGTTTTAATATTGATGCCTCCAAATCTTATTTTATCGGTGATAAAGAACGTGATACTGAATCGGGAGAAAAAGCAGGTGTAAAAGGTATTTTAATTGAAGCTAATATTTCATTGAAAACGATTTTAAATCAGATAGAATAATGGAGTTGTTTATCAATAATAACGGAACAATTGTTTCCGCCGAACAGCCTGTTGTTACTGCACGTAATCGTTCGTTCAGGTATGGAGATGCATTATTCGAAAGCATACGTTTTACTAATTCAAAGCCTCAGTTTTTAAAAGAACATCTTCAACGATTGTTCACAGGAATGAAAGTATTGAAGATGCAGAAAGATAACCTTTATTCTGAATCGTTTTTTGAAAATGCAATACTAGAACTTGCCCTGAAAAACTCAATAACTACTGACGGAAGAATTCGATTAACAATTTATCGTAATGATGGCGGACTTTACACACCTGACAATAATTCTACAGCCTATTTAATTGAAATCACCCCATTGAATGATGTAGGTTATTTTCTTAACCAAAAAGGCATTACTGTTGATCTGTTTAATGATTTTAAGAAGCAGAAAAATACATTGTCGTCAATCAAATCGGCCAATAGCATCATATACGTATTAGCGGGGATTTACAAAAGCCAGAATCAACTTGACGATTGCATTATTCTAAATGACGAGAGTCATATAATAGAAAGCATAAGTTCGAATATCTTTGCAGTGAAAAATGGAGTGCTTTATACACCTCCTATTGCTGACGGATGCGTGGATGGTGTTATGCGAAAAAAAATAATTGAAATAGCTCAGACAAATAGAATTGCAGTATATGAAATTTCGGTAATGCAAAATGTTTTATTGGGTGCAGATGAACTGTTTTTGACAAATGCGATTAGTGGGATACGTTGGGTAGTAGCATACAAACAAAAGAGATATTTCAATAATACATCCAAAAAATTGATTGAAAAATTAAATGAATTAGCTGTTAGTTGAAACAAAGAAACGTAATATTAAATAAATCATGCGAATAGATTATAACAAACACAAATTAGAGGATAGGGATGTAAATAGCGATCCAATATTTCAGTTCGAGAAGTGGTTTCAGGAAGCGAAAGATGCTCATGTTCATGAACCTTACGCTATGACGCTTGCAACAGCAAATAAAGTAGGACATCCTTCTTCAAGAGTAGTATTGATGAGAAGGTTTGATGAAACAGGATTTGTATTTTTTACAAATTATCTAAGCCGAAAAGGAGTTGATATTTTGGAAAATCCAAACGCAGCATTGTTATTCTTTTGGCAGGATTTGGAACGACAAGTGAGAATAGAAGGTGTACTTGAAAAAGTTTCTCGTGAAGAATCTGAAATGTATTTTCAAAGTCGTCCTCACGAAAGTAAAATTGGTGCATGGACATCTGAACAAGGTAAAGTTATTGCTGATAGAAAAGTTTTGGATGAACGATTTAAAGAGTTTTCTTTAAAATATCCTGACGAACATGTTCCTTGTCCTCCACATTGGGGTGGTTATTTACTTAAACCGACATGTATTGAATTCTGGCAAGGCCGCCCAAGCCGTCTTCACGACAGGATATTATTTACTTTGGAAAATGGAACTTGGAAAATGGAAAGATTAGCTCCTTAAAGAAATTTAACTTCATTAAATAAAAAAACCTTTGCAACATTTGCAAAGGTTTTTTTATGAATGTTTCAGACTAACTATTCTGCTTTTTTTGCAGCCTTTTTAGGAGCAGCTTTTTTAGGAGCAGCTTCTTTTTTAGCTTTAGGAGCTTTAGGTGCTGTAGCAGCAGTTGCACTTTTCGTTTTTTTTCTTGGTCTTGTAACACCGTACGAACCCATTGTTATTTTGCCTTTACGGCTTTTTTTATCGCCTTTTCCCATATTATGTTTGTTGTTTTAATTATTTAATTAGAGTACAAACGTACACCAATTTTAGATAATAACAAAACTCATGTTGTTTAAACTCGAATTCTTTACTTTTAAACTTTTTACTTTGTATTCCTTAATAAAAAATCCTTTTCTATTAATTCCACTTTTTTAATACTATTTCGCAGCCATTTCAGCAATAATTCTTCCTTCTCGTCATCTTTCAAATGCCAGTCGAAATCATCTTTATGTAATCTTTCAATTAGCGATCGCAGGCACAAAGCAGCAGATACAGAAATATTAAAACTTTCGGTAAAACCGTACATTGGTATTTTCACCAGCTCATCTGCGTGTTCCATCACTGTTTCAGAAATACCAGTCAACTCTGTGCCAAAGAACAATGCAAGAGGTTTATCAATCGGTAATTCATCTATGGTGCATACATCTTCATTTGGAGATGTAGCAATGATTCTATATCCTTTCTCCTTTAAATTATTAACACAGGTCAATGTATTATTTTCATTTTTTCTGTATTTATGAAGATTCAACCACTTTGGCGAACCCATTGCAATGTCTTTGTTTACAGTATAAGCATTTTTATTTTCGATGATATGTATATCCTGTATTCCGAATATATCACACGAACGTAATACAGCGCTTGCATTGTGCGGCTGATACAAATCTTCCAGTACAATAGTAATGTGTCGTGTTCTATATTTAAGTACTTCATCGAATTTGTTTCTTCTTGTTTCAGAAACAAATTGA
>CAIRRW010000094.1 GCA_903881065.1 uncultured Bacteroidota bacterium | reverse complement strand
TTAAAATGTCTGCAAATATACTTTTATTAATCAGGGAAAATTCGGTATAATGTTATATGTAGTGATTTCAAGATGATACTAATCATGTTTTGACTATTAATTTTTGTCAATACCAAAATCTTAGTAATTGAAATCCTCATCTATCCATAAGTTTATTTTCTTCCACAAGAAATCTTGTAGAACCATCTTTATTCGATATTTCGCTTACCAAACAACCGCTACCAAAGTTCGACACTCCCGAAATATCGCATGGATTCATCATCAATCCGTGCGGAACAGACATTAATCCGAACGGAATCATCATCAATCTGTACAGAATAGACATCATTCCGAACGGACTCGTCATCAATCTGGACGGAACTGGCATCATTCCGTTCGACCTCATCATCAATCTGTACAGAACAGACATCATTCCGTTCGAACTCGTCATAAATCCGTACGGAAAAGACATCATTCAGTACGGTCTCATCATCAATCCGTACAGAACAATATTGATTCCATACGGTTTAATCCTTATGCCGACCGATTTTTTGATTTACTATGTTTTTTAAACCCAAAAATCCGTTTTAACTTTATCTATTATACACATAATGTATTGTGCTATTAACTAATAAAATTATCTTTGCACTCTTTAAAAAAAATAACTTCCTGCACCCAATTGTATGGGCGTTTGGCCAAATAAAAGAAAATGATAAAAATAACATTACCCGATGGTACCGTGCGTGAATACGCCAAAGGAACCACAGCATTGCAAGTAGCACAATCCATTTCTGAAGGTTTGGCACGCAATGTATTGGCAGCAAAAATAAATGGAGATGTTTGGGATGCAACTCGCGCTATTAATGATGATGTCAGATTAGTTCTTCTTACGTGGAATGATTTGGAAGGAAAGTCTACCATGTGGCATTCCTCGGCTCACCTTATGGCAGAGGCGTTGGAAGCAATTTATCCCGGAACAAAATTCGGTATTGGTCC
Source organism: uncultured Bacteroidota bacterium (assembly GCA_903881065.1). GTDB lineage: Bacteria > Bacteroidota > Bacteroidia > 2-12-FULL-35-15 > 2-12-FULL-35-15 > 2-12-FULL-35-15. Next base: position 2,434 of record CAIRRW010000094.1, on the reverse strand, counting down.
ACCAATTGAAAACGGTTTCTATTATGATATCGACCTTGGCGGTAAAGCTTTCTCTCAGGAAGATTTCAAGAAGGTGGAAGATAAAATGCTTGAATTGGCTCGTCAGAATAATACTTATGTACGTAAGGAAGTTTCAAAAGCGGATGCTATTACTTACTTCAAAGCGAAAAATGATGAATACAAATTAGATTTGATTCAAGGTTTGGAAGATGGACAAATTACTTTTTATGAAATAGGTAATTTTACTGATTTATGTCGTGGTCCTCATATTCCAAACACTAGTTTTATTAAAGCTGTAAAGCTTATGAATGTTGCTGGAGCCTATTGGCGTGGCGATGAAAAAAATAAAATGTTAACCCGAGTTTATGCCATAACATTCACGAAGCAAAAGGATTTAACCGATTACCTTGTTATGTTGGAAGAAGCTAAAAAGCGCGACCACCGTAAACTTGGTAAGGAACTAGAACTTTTTGCTTTTTCTGAAAAGGTTGGAATGGGTTTACCTTTATGGCTTCCAAAAGGTGCTGCATTGCGTGAACGATTGATTCAGTTCCTCCAAAAACAACAATTAAAATCAGGTTACTTGCCTGTTGCCACACCGCATATCGGGAACAAAAATTTATACATCACTTCAGGACATTACGAAAAATACGGTGCTGATTCGTTTCAGCCAATCCGCACTCCACACGAGGGGGAAGAATTTTTCCTGAAGCCGATGAATTGTCCGCATCATTGCGAAATTTATAAGACATCACCTCGTTCATATAAAGATTTACCAATTCGATTTGCTGAGTTTGGTACCGTTTATCGTTATGAGCAGGCTGGCGAATTGCATGGATTAACCCGTGTGCGTGGCTTTACACAGGATGATGCGCATTTATTCTGCCGCCCTGATCAGGTAAAAGAAGAATTTTGTAAAGTAATTGATTTGGTGCTTTATGTTTTCAAGGCACTTGATTTTAATGACTTCACAGCACAGATTTCGTTAAGAGACCCAGATAATAAAACAAAATATATAGGCAGTGACGAAAACTGGAAACTAGCAGAAGACGCAATTATAGAGTCAGCAGCAGAGAAAGGCCTTAAAACAGTTGTAGAACTAGGTGAAGCAGCTTTCTACGGACCTAAACTTGATTTCATGGTTCGAGATGCAATAGGTAGAAAATGGCAATTAGGAACTATCCAGGTAGATTATAATTTGCCTGAGCGCTTCGAATTGGAATATACGGGAGCGGATAATCAAAAACATCGTCCGGTAATGATTCATCGCGCACCATTTGGTTCTTTAGAACGATTTATTGCAGTTTTAATTGAGCATTGTGCCGGAAAATTCCCTTTGTGGTTGACTCCAGATCAAGTTTCACTATTACCAATAAGTGAAAAATACAATGATTATGCAAAAAAAGTGATGGAATTGCTAAAAAATTACGATATTCGCGCCCTCGTTGACGAAAGGAACGAAAAAATCGGTAAAAAAATTCGTGACACAGAATTGCAGAAAGTGCCGTATATGTTGATTGTAGGGGAGAAGGAGGAGAGTGAAAATGTTGTGGCAGTGAGAAAACAAGGAGAAGGCGATTTGGGAAGTTTTAGCATCGAAGACTTTTCAAACTTGATTCAAAAAGAAATAGACAATAGATTTAAATAATAGAGTATTAACTAATATAGGAGGAACAAACAATAGCAGCACCATTCAACAATAACAGCGGTTATAGACCACCATTTAAAAAGCCGGTTACAGCAGCAACGCCAGCAGATCCGTCTGTTGACAGACGATATGGAAGAGGTGGACAAAAAAAGACAGAAGAATTACATAAAATCAATTGGAAAATTACAGCCAAAGAAGTTAGAGTAGTTAGAGAGGGAGAGGAAGCCGCAGTTTTTCCAATTGCAAAAGCTTTGGAACTTGCAAAGGAAGCTGGATTGGATTTAGTAGAAATATCACCAACTGCAAATCCGCCGGTATGTAAAATTGTTGACTATAAAAAGTTTTTATACGATCAGAAGAAAAAACAAAAAGAGCTAAAGGCTAAAGCAGCGAAAACAGTAATAAAAGAAATTCGCTTTGGTCCGCAAACCGATGATCACGATTTTACTTTTAAGAAGAATCATGCAATTAAATTTTTGCAGGAGGGAAGTAAAGTAAAAGCGTTTGTATTTTTCAAAGGACGCTCAATTATTTTTAAAGAACAAGGGGAAATATTGTTATTGCGTTTTGCAAATGAGTTGGAGGAGTACGGAAAACCGGAACAGTTGCCAACATTGGATGGAAAAAAAATGATAATAGTATTGACACCAAAGAAAAAATAGAAAATAGTAGTAAAATAAATAATAAAAAAGTAGAAAAAATGCCTAAAATGAAGACAATGTCTGGAGCTAAGAAGAGATTCAAAGTTACCGGAACAGGAAAAGTAAAAAGAAAACATGCTTTTAA
>CAIRRW010000093.1 GCA_903881065.1 uncultured Bacteroidota bacterium | reverse complement strand
TACAGCCTGTGCCAGACGTCCGAATCTTCCTCTAGTAACAAAATGCGAATCAATAATTACATCTTTTATAAATGCAAGACCTGTTGTTATTTTCACCTCGCCTTTTAATAAAGCACCAGTACTGCTTCCCTGATAAATCATTGTATTACTCATAGCCATTGCTCCTGCACTTGTACCAGCAATTACAAAATTTTCATTTTCGTATCGTTCAATAAGTATTTTTAATATCTCACTGCCACCGAAAATCATTGTCAATCGCATTTGATTCCCACCGGTAAACATTACTCCATCGGCATTTTTAATACGTTCAATGTATTCAGGATTCTGCACATCTGCACGGTCTTTAATATGCATAACACCGATGTTTTTTGCACCTAATCTACCAAATGCATTTAGATAATTCTCACCTACTTCTTCCGGAATTTGCGATGCCGTAGTGATTACTTCAATACGAGAGTCCTCCCCTTTTATTTCCGAAAGAATACGTTTTAGTATTCCGAATTCAAAAAATTGCAAATGTGCTTTTGGCTCAAAATTAGGTTCGATACCTGTTCCTTTATCTTCGCTACCACCTATCGATATTAATTTTCCTTTTGGAATTGTCATACAGTTTTTATTTTAATTTAATGAGGCACAAATGTAAACTCTTTATTAATCGTAATTAACATTACAACATTTAAATATCAACAAAATCAATATAGTTATTAATAAATTAGGGATTGTAAGTTATATTTTATTACTTTGATGAAATTTAAAACACATAAATATTATGAAGATAGTAGAGATAAAAGTAATGAGAGGCCCAAACTATTGGTCGATTAGAAGACGAAAACTAATAGTAATGAAACTTGATATTGAGAAGTTGGAACATAAGCCTACAAATGAAATTGAAGGTTTTCTCGACAGACTTCAAACCATGTTTCCTACAATGATTTCGCATCGTTGTTCTCCTAATATTGAAGGTGGTTTTTTTATTCGTGTTAAAGAAGGAACATGGATTGGGCATGTTATAGAACATATTGCTTTGGAAATTCAGACACTTGCCGGAATGGACTGTGGCTTTGGAAGAACAAGAGGCACAGGAACCAGAGGAGTTTATAATGTGGTGTTTTCTTATATGGAAGAAGCCGTGGGTACTTATGCCGCAAAAGCCGCAGTACGCATAGCGGAGGCAATTGTAAACGGGGAGCAGTATGATTTGGAACCTGATATCAGAACAATGCGCGAACTTCGTGAAGACGTGCGTTTCGGACCAAGTACAGGTTCTATTATTGATGAAGCGGTGGCAAGAGATATTCCATTTATTCGCCTTGATAGCCAATCATTGGTGCAATTGGGTTATGGTAAAAATCAGGTTCGCTTTCGTGCTACGATGACTAATCATACAAGTTCAATAGCTGTTGATTTGGCATCCAATAAAGATGAAACAAAAAGAATGCTTCATGATGCTGCAATACCTGTTGCCAAAGGAGTTTGTATTTCCAGCATTGAAGATTTAGAACATTCGGTTAACAAAATTGGTTTTCCATTAGTGTTCAAACCGCTTGATGGAAATCATGGCAAAGGTGCTTCAATCAACGTGAAAACGATGGAAGAAGCGCATGCAGCTTATGACCATGCAAAAAAATATTCACGAAAAATTATTATCGAGAGGTTTATTTCAGGATATGATTTCAGGGTATTGGTTATCAATCATAAATTTATTGCAGCCGCTTTGCGTGAGCCGGCGCATGTTATAGGAGATGGTGTTTCCTCTATTCAGCAATTGATTGAGAAAGAAAACAAAGATCCGCGAAGAGGATATGGTCATGAAAATGTATTGACAGAAATAAGTATTGACCGTGAAACGCTTGAACAACTAGCGAAACATGAGTTTACTCTCGAAACTATTTTGAATAAAGAGGAGAAATGTTATTTGAAAGGAACTGCCAATCTCAGCACTGGTGGTACTTCCACTGATATTACAGATATTGTGCATCCTCATAATATATTTATTTGCGAACGCATCTCCCGTATTATCGGACTCGATATTTG
>CAIRRW010000092.1 GCA_903881065.1 uncultured Bacteroidota bacterium | reverse complement strand
TTTCTTCAGGATTTTTTATTTTTAGTAATTCTTATTCTAATGTCATTAATTTCACTTATTTCATTATTGACTTTTTCATAAATTATTATCTTAACAGAGTAACCATACCATTCCAATTAAATTCTTTTCCATCGGAAGCTCGATAATGTATTCTATAAGCATAAACACCCATCTGGCATAAAACGCCTTGTTTTTTTCCATCCCAACCACCTTCTTCACTTTTGGTTGAATAGATTACTTCTCCAAAACGATCAAAAATGTCAAATTCATAACTAGCATAGTTAACCCAAACGAATACAGGCTTAAATATAGGATTAAGGCCAGTAGGTGTAAAAGCATTTGGAATATAAAATTCAGGTGCTTGTTTGGCAGTAGCAATATTTGAGAAACTTATGGTGTTATATCCATAATAACTACCCTGCGCTTCTATCCTATAAATGAAACTACCCTCACCCTTAACAACATTAAATACATTATCAATGTATGTTGTATCATCGGCAGACATTGAAATGGTTGCAATAGGTACAATACTAAATATTCCATACGTACCTCTGAAAATATCACAGAGAACAGGAGAGGTACTCGTTGCACCCCATTGCCTATATTTATTCCAGGTAATGGTATTGGTAAAATCACTATTGCCAACAGCGGTAAGCAGCATTGTTTTTCCAATATTAGATGTCATTCCATTAAATCCACAACTATCAATATTCACAACTTTATAATAATAGGCAATATGGTCAGCATCTACAGTATAATCGGAGAAGGAATTTAAATTGTAAATACTACTTGGAACAAACCCTACCTGTTGGTATGAAGATGCGATGTTGGAAGCAGACCGAAATATTTTATACCCTAAAACACTTGCTGCTGTATCTACCACAAAATCAACATCAATCTGGCTAGAGCTTACCACTGTTGCGGTAAGAAGTTTTAAATACTGAGGAGGAATAGGGGCACTGCAGAAAAAAGACCTTCTGTTTGATGATGCTAATTTTGTACCTGAAATATCATACGCTTCCACTTTAAAATAATAAGTGGTTAATGGTGCCAGATTGGTTGCTGTATAAGTAAGTATTCCTGCAGCTGTATTACCCAAATACACATAAGGACCTGCCACACTTCCAGTGGATTGATATATTTTATAACCTGCTAACCCTGTTCCAATATTGGGATATGAAGTCCAATTTATAATGGCACTATGATTACAAATATTTGCTGTAGTGGTTAAATATATTGTAGCCAAACTATTGCCTGCAGGGCTAATATTTCCGCATGAGTCAAAACCTGCAACCCTGTAAAGTTCGGAAGCTGTACCTGCTACTGATGCAGGGTATGTATAACTAATATTATTTATTCCGAAGGCTGTATCAACAGTTATCCAAACTCCACCCGAAAACCTATAAATAACATATCCCGCACAATCCGGAGAATTACTGATATTCCAGTTCATCATCGCATTATTTGTATTATTTACACTTAATGTATCCAAAGTTGGGGTAGAAGGAACAAGAGTATTATGCAGGACAGCGCCTGCAACAGAGGATACGGAAGTACAACCAGTATTGTCAGCTATTTCTATTCTGAAATTAATCACTAAATTATGCCTATTACAAACCAAAATTGTATCAATAAAACTTTGGTTGGGTGTATTACCAACAAGAGTCCAGACACCGGTTGGATATTCCATAAATATATTATAAATACCCGAGGAAGTAACTATAGTAGGAGAAATGGGTTGATTCCAGAAAAGATTAGCCACACCTGTACCAGCTATTACATTTAAAAAGATTGTTCTTACCGTATCCAAGGGTGCAGAAGTAACTGCACCTGCTCCGGAACTATATATAGTTTGAACATAGAAGTAAACACCAGCAGTATTTCCGCAGCTACAAACTATGGTATAACTGGATTGAGATAACACATTAATTGTAGCCCCAGGAACAAGTGTATATGGGCCACCCAAAGTAGCAGAAGTGTATATTTGATATGAAACAAACTGATTTAATGGGTCGGAAGTTGGTATCCAGGTTAAAGTAATATCTCCGTTTGATAATATACTTACACAAGTAACTTGAGGTGATAATACTTGAGCTTTTAATGTTGATTGTATTAGCAGAACTAAACCAATCAAACAAATTAACTTCTTAAACATTTATTAAATATTACGATACAAAGATACTTAAATAGAGGGCTTTAAGGGTGTTCAAATACTTTTTTTATCTACTGATTAGGCTTTTTTACCTACAATTAATTCAATCATTGAATCTTTATCAAAGTAAGAAACAGCCAAATCCCTTAATCGGGAGGAAGAAATACTTTTTATGGTTGCTATATATTTATCAAAATAATCATAACCTAAATTATATTCCATAATACCTTTGAAACGTTCGGCTAAAGCAAAAGGTCCATCCACACTACGTAGAAAAGTTCCAAGCATATAGTTTTTCACTAATTCAAGTTCGTCGTCCGAAACCAGTTCTGTCCGCATTCTATCCATCTCCTTGTAGATTTCTTCAGTAGCTTTTTGACAAACATCTACACCAACTTCAGTAGAAATAAAAAAGTAACCAGAATGTTTTAATGATG
>CAIRRW010000091.1 GCA_903881065.1 uncultured Bacteroidota bacterium | reverse complement strand
GGCTTTAGAACAATTACATTAATCAGTCTGGGTTCCACTTTATTTACAATTGTATCTATAAAACTGGGTGCACCAAATAATTCAGACAGGATTGCTGCAAACATTATTACAGGCATTGGTTTTCTGGGTGCAGGTGTGGTGTTTAAAGACGGGTTGACAATTACCGGAATAACTACTGCTACATCCATTTGGGTAACTGCCGCACTTGGTATGGCAATAGGAGATGGTGATTATCTGGTTGCCAGTGCAGGATTAGTACTTGTAATAGTAGTATTGTCGCTCTTCGAATTTGTGCAGGCATGGATAGATAATTTTCATCAGACACGTTCGTACAGAATATTTATAAGCATAAATGACGTTGCGGGATTAACAGGCGACCTTGAAAACAATTCGAAAAGTTTTAATCTCAGACTGGAGAAAAGAAAAGAATTAAAACATCACGAAGAGCTGGTGTTTCATTATGATGTTTCCGGAAGCCGCAAAAACCTTGATAAATTCAATTCCTTTCTTATAGAATTACCTGCAATAAAATCATTTGAGTGCTGAGAAACGCAAATTAATTTGTGTTATTATTAATACAATACTATCTTTGTGAAAATTGAGACAGGAATTAAGATATAATTATGAATGATTTAACATTAACAATTACCGATTTAAAAACAAAAGTTGAGAAACTGGTAGGATTACACCAACAATTAAAACAAGATAATGAACGTTTAACTTCTGATAATATAAAATTACTTGGCGTTATTGACGAACAAAAACTTGTGATTGAAACATTGGAGAATAAGAACAAAGAATTAACAGAAAACACAAAAGAAGAACAACAACAATTAATAACAGACACAAAAGAAAAGATTAATGAGCTGGTGCAGGAAATAGATAGTTGCATTGCTCTTTTGAAGTAAAAAACAGTTCAAAGTTCAAAGTTGAACAGTTCAAAGTTTCGATAACTTTAAACTCTCAAACTTTAAACTTTCAAACAAAAAATAATGGCTGAAGTATCATTAAAAGTTTTAGTTGCAGGGCGCACATATCCATTAACTGTGAAACATGAAGAGGAACAGACAGTGCTGAATGCGGCTAGTATGATTAATGAAAAAGTGAAAGATTTAGAAAAGAACTATGCAATACGCGACCGGCAGGATTTAGTTGCCATGGCCGCATTGAACCTGCTGGTAACTCAACTGAATACACCCAAAAAATCGCCGGAGCTGGAAAAGGAAATTGACCAGCTTGATTTATTTGTTTCTGAATATCTTCAAAAAGAGAGCACACCTTTATAGTTTTATAGTTGTCAACACAACTTTGTAAACAATATCTTCCTTCATCAATTTATGAGTAACCCGTAATAGCGTATTTTGGCGCATAAGATATTTTGCGGGAGTAAGTAGTATCAATATATAATATTTAAAAGAAAAATGGACATTAATTTAATACTTGTAGTCGCTGCAGCACTGGTTGGAATAGGTTTGGGCGCACTAATTACCTATATGGTGATAAAAAAAGCAAATGCCGCAAAAGCGGATGGCATAATTAAAGTGGCAGAAGCAGAAGCAGAAGTTATCAAAAAGACGAAGATGCTTCAGGCGAAAGAAAGATTTGATCAGCTTAAACTGGATCATGAAAAAGTAATCAATGAGAAGAATCTGGCAATCCAACAATCTGAAAACAGAATCAAACAAAAGGAACAATCTATTGCACAAAAGCAGGAGCAGGTTCAACGAAAAGATTCAGAATTAGATACACTTCGTCAAAATCTTACTCATCAATTGGAATTGGTAAATGCTAAGCAGGAAGAGGTGGATAAGTTTCACAAAAGACAAGTTCAACAGCTGGAAACTTTAAGCGGTTTAAAAGCCGAAGAAGCAAAAGCGCAGTTGGTAGAATCGCTAAAAGCAGAAGCAAGAACAGATGCTTTGTCACATATAAAAGATATAGTGGATGAAGCGAAAATCAATGCTAATAAGGAAGCGAAAAAAGTTGTTATTCAAACCATACAAAGAGTAGCAACCGAACATGCAATTGAAAATTCGGTATCTGTTTTTCATATTGAAAGCGATGAGGTGAAAGGAAGAATTATTGGTCGTGAAGGACGTAATATACGTGCACTGGAAGCTGCTACCGGTATTGAAATTATTGTGGATGATACACCTGAAGCAATTATTTTATCAGGATTTGATCCAGTAAGAAGGGAGATTGCACGTCTGGCATTACATCAATTAGTGACTGATGGCCGTATTCACCCTGCCCGTATTGAGGAAGTGGTGGAGAAAGTGAAGAAACAAATTGAAGAAGAGATTATAGAAATTGGTAAACGAACCACAATTGATTTAGGTATCCATGGCTTACATCCCGAGTTGATTCGTATGGTTGGTCGTATGAAATACCGTTCTTCTTATGGTCAGAATTTATTGCAGCACTCGCGTGAAGTAGCAAACCTTTGCGCTACAATGGCTGCTGAATTAGGACTTAATGTAAAAGCAGCAAAACGTGCAGGTTTATTGCACGATATAGGTAAAGTGCCTGATGATTCACCGGAAGTACCACACGCAATATTAGGTATGCAGTTGGCTGAAAAGTATAAGGAAAAGCCTGAAATATGCAATGCCATTGGTGCGCATCACGATGAAATAGAAATGACAACCCTGCTTTCTCCAATTGTACAGGTTTGTGATGCTATCAGCGGAGCACGTCCAGGTGCTCGTCGTGAGGTGGTGGAGCAGTATATCAAACGTTTGAAAGACCTTGAAGCATTGGCACTTTCCTATCCGGGTGTAGATAAAACCTATGCAATACAAGCTGGAAGAGAGTTACGCGTATTGGTATCAAGTGATAAAGTAACTGATAAAGATGCAGAAGCACTGTCATTTGATATTTCTCAGCGGATACAAACAGAAATGACTTATCCTGGACAAGTGAAAGTAACAGTAATACGCGAAACACGTGCTGTAAACTTTGCTAAATAGATTTTAGATATAAGTATTGAGATGTTAAATGAGTCACAAACTTTGAACTTTAAACTTTAAAACTCTTTGTCGAAACATCGTATAGTAATAGAACCCGGTACTGAAAACAGTAATTATTGGAAAGACCTCTGGAATTACCGGGGGCTTTTCTATTTTTTGGCTTGGCGTGATATTCTGGTGCGATACAAACAAACTGTAATTGGCGTATTATGGAGTGTTCTGAAACCATTGCTCACCATTTTTGTCATGTGGTTTTTTGGGTGGTTATTTCATTCGGAAGTGCCGCAGGGTGTTTCACGGGTTTTATTAGTATGTACTGCTACATTGCCTTGGCAGTTTTTTTCTTCTGCATTTAGTGAAGCAAGTGGTTCGCTTGTTGCCAATTCAAACTTACTTACAAAGGTTTATTTTCCAAGATTGATTGTACCTGCAAGTACGGTTATTGTTTGTCTGATTGACTTTTTTATTTCTTTCGTAATACTTGTTGTGATAATGATTTTTACACAATTCGTTCCTGATTGGCGAATACTATGGCTGCCGTTATTTCTTTTGCTTGCACTTGTAACTGCTATGGGAACAGGGTTGTATATAGCTGCATTAAATGTGAAGTATAGAGATTTCAGATATATAATCCCTTTTATAGTTCAGTTTGGATTATACGTTTCACCTATTGCATTCAGCAGTAGCGCCATTTATAATAATCCTTCGCTTCCTCAATTTGTAAAGTTTATATACTCTTTAAACCCTATGGTTGGTGTGATTGATGGATTTCGCTGGTGCATACTTGGAGGAAATACAACACTGTATATTCCAGGGTTTCTGATGTCAATAGGAATCACAGTACTCTTTTTGTTTGTAGGAATCTGGTATTTCCGAAGAATGGAAAAATCATTTGCTGATGTAATTTAATAACAATGAGCGACACAATAATAACAGTAGAACATTTAAGTAAAAGTTACATTCTTAGACATCAGAATGCAGAACGTTACACGGCAATGCGCGATGTTATTACAAATAAAGCAAAAGCGTTAATCAATCCTAAATCACAAAGTAATAAACCGACTTCCGAGACTTTCTGGGCTTTGAATGATATTTCATTTGAGATAAAACAAGGCGACAGAGTTGGAATTATCGGAAGAAACGGCGCAGGAAAATCAACACTCCTAAAAGTGCTGAGCCGTATTGTAACACCTACAAAAGGCAGAATCACAATTGATGGCAGAGTGGCAAGTTTACTCGAGGTTGGTACAGGTTTTCATCCTGAATTAACTGGACGCGAAAACGTGTTTCTTAATGGTTCGATATTAGGAATGACAAAGTCGGAGATTCAGAAAAAGTTTGATGAAATAGTTGCCTTTGCTGAGGTGGAGAAGTTTCTGGATACTCCCGTAAAAAGATATTCATCGGGAATGTATGTGCGGCTTGCGTTTGCGGTGGCAGCACATCTAGAACCCGAAATATTAATTGTGGATGAAGTACTTGCTGTTGGTGATGCCGAATTTCAAAAGAAATGTCTTGGCAAAATGGAGGATATCTCCGGCGACGGTCGCACAGTGCTGTTTGTAAGCCATAATATGGGAGCCATAAATACGCTTTGCAACAATGCTATTCTATTGAATAAAGGAACAATTCAGGCGATGGGTAATACGCAAAAAATTACTGCGATGTACTTTAATGGCACGAATAGTGGCGAAGGGGAGTTCATAATTGGGAAGAATAGTAGTGACGAAAAAGTGATTGTTGAAAAAGTTACGTTGAAAGACAGGAACGGCAAAATCCAAAATACGTTTCAGTTTGGTGATTCAATTACTGCGGAAGTGGAGTTGAATGCGCTCGAAGATTTTGATAATCCTTATGTTTGGATTGCTATAAAAAACGACAAGGGACCAATAACCAATGCATCCGGATTGCTTGATGGATATCGTTCTTCCAGATTTACTAAAGGAAAGAACACTATTAAATGTACCTTTATGAATGCGCCTTTGCTGCCTTCTCAATACACTATTTACATGGGCATTCGGGCAAGCGATGGGGTGGAGGCGCTTACTGATTCGAAGGATGTGGCTGTATTCAGTGTAAATACTGTGTTATCCGAAGTGGGCATGAACAATACCATTGCTGACACTGTTGCCGTAGATACCGTTTCGCCGATTATCCCATATCGCTGGGAATTTAATGACGGCAAACAATATACCTTCGATATTAAAAACTACATAAAATAAGTTATTTGTTTCTTTTTGGGCGCCTTACCTTTTACAATCACGCAAGTTCTTTCTCGCTTTATGCTACAGTCTTGTTATTTTGAGAAAAAAATAATAAGATTTCGAAATTCTTGGGATAACTAAACAATTCAAAAGCCTGTGATTTGTTTCTTTCTTCTTTCAGATATTACAATTTCCTGTAGCGTTTTCGTTTTTTTGATGATTAATAGTATAGATAAATGCTATTTAGGGTAGTATTTCCTTTCCATTTTCCTGCTATCGTGG
>CAIRRW010000090.1 GCA_903881065.1 uncultured Bacteroidota bacterium | reverse complement strand
ATATTTTTCAAAGTTAATAAATATTGCATTATTTCTACGTAAAAAACGCCAAAGTGGTTACATTGCAAGATTTAAAATCAATAAATAGTAGGTACATTTGTACATGATACAATTTCCTGTCAATTATTCTTCATTAGATACAAAAGCTCTTTTGCTTTTAGTAATTAAAGAATATGATCTAAATTCCGAATCGAGTATAGCTTTTATTAAAAGAGGATTCAATGATACTTACCTAATAACTGAAACTAATGGGAAGAAATTTATTCTGAGAGTTTATAATCATTTTTGGAGAACCTTTGATAGTATCGAAGCCGAGATTGAATTATTATTAAAGATTAATTTAAGAGGAGTAAATGTTTCGATACCAATAAATAATAAGCAAAATGAATTTTACATGAATATTGAAGCTCCTGAAGGAAATAGATATGCCGTATTATTCAGTTATGCTGAAGGGAAACAAATAAGAAAACTAGATAATGAACAATCTTATTTGTTGGGAATTGAAACAGGTAAATTGCACTTGATTACAAAAGAATTAGCAAATAAAAATACAGCTCAAAACTATGATATTGAATTTAGTTTGAATAAGACTTTGCGGATACTTACTCCTATTCTTAACGATTTCAAGGAGGAATTGCTTATTCTAAATTTACTAAAAGATGATTTTACAGAAACTTTTAGTACTATAATTAAAGCTGAACTTGTTAACGGAATTTGTCACGGTGATATTCAAGCAGAGAACATTCATTTTAGTGATTCAAACAAAATAACCTTCTTTGATTTCGATTTTTTTGGTCAAGGATATTTAGTTTATGATATTGGAGTATTTATTTGGTATGATCATAAAAACAAGACAAAAGAAATTATTAATTGCTTTATAAAGGGCTATGAAACTCAGCGAAAATTGACGGAAACAGAAATAGAACTTCTGCCCTATTTTAGTACATTGCGAGCATTATTTCAAATGACATTATATTGTGAACTAAACGATGGGTATTATTTACCTCAATGGCAACCTCAACAAATAGCTGACTTTGTAAAAAAGATAAAAAAATGGCATAAATCTAAGATAAGATAATTTTAAGAAGTCGAATAACGAATTACAAGTTCCATTAATTTATAAACAACTGTGTAAGTTTTTCCAATATCACTTTGAATAGTTCATCCTTTTAATATATAAAAATTAGAACCTTTGATCTTTTTATTGAAATTATAAACATTTTTTTTGCAAACTTGTTTCTTTTAAACCAAGAAAATATATGAAGAAAATTATTTTTAATTTATTACTAGTTACAACAGTTAGCAGCATTGCTCAAAATGGCATTATTAAAGGCAAGGTATTTAATGCTATAAATAATGAAGCAATTCCTTTTGCTTCAATTGGTATCACATCCATTTCTGCGGCCACTACTAGTGATGCTGAAGGAAATTACGAACTGAAGAACCTGACACCTGGATTATATAATATTACAGCATCGTATTTAGGATTCAATAAGAAAAATATTTTTGAAATTCAGGTAAACAACTATACTCCAACCGTCTTAAATATTGGGTTAGATCAGCAAATAGACAGTCTTTCGGTGGTTGAAGTTGCTGCTTCGCCATATAATAAAACTGAAGAAAGTCCACTATCACTTCATACTATTGGATCAGCCGAAATTGACAGAAACCCTGGAGGAAACCGTGATATATCAAAAGTTATTGAATCGTTGCCGGGGGTAGCTTCAACAGTTTCTTTTCGTAATGATATTATAATAAGAGGAGGAGCGCCCAATGAAAACAGATTTTATCTGGATGGAATAGAAGTTCCGAATATCAATCACTTTGCTACACAAGGTTCATCAGGTGGTCCTGTTGGGATGATTAATGTTGACTTTATACGTGAAGTTGATTTTTACTCAGGTGCTTTTCCTGCCAACAGAGGCAATGTGTTAAGTTCAGTATTTGATTTCAAACAGAAAGACGGCAATTCTGAAAAACTTATTACAACAGGTACACTAGGTTCAACTGACGTAGGCATATCTTTGGATGGTCCGATTGGTAAAAATGTTACATTTATTGCTTCAGCCAGAAGGTCATATCTCGGCTGGTTATTTAAACTATTGCAACTTCCTTTTTTACCGATT
>CAIRRW010000089.1 GCA_903881065.1 uncultured Bacteroidota bacterium | reverse complement strand
TCGAAACACTTTATAGTTGTGGATTACGTGTTACTGAATTGGTGAATTTAAAAATTTCCAATCTTTATTTCAATGATGAATTTATAAAAGTAACAGGTAAAGGCGATAAGGAAAGGCTTGTTCCTATTGGGAGTGTAGCTATCAAACAAATAAATATTTACAAAAATGAAGTACGTTGTCACATTAAAATAAAAAAGGATAATGAAGATTATTTATTCCTGAACAGGAGAGGAGCAAAGCTCACCAGAGTAATGTTATTCACAATTATTAAAAGACTTGCTTTTAAGATAGGGTTAAAAAAACATATTAGTCCTCATACTTTCCGACATTCATTCGCTACACATTTAATTGAAGGAGGAGCCGATTTGAGAGCTGTACAAGAAATGCTGGGACACGAATCAATTACCACAACTGAAATCTATACACACCTTGATCGTGATTATTTGCGCCAGGCAATAATACAGTTTCACCCTAGGTCGTAAACGTTATTAGAAATGTAAGTAATAATCTTTTGTTAACTCTTTATATTCGCTAGTGTAAGAGTGTCTTTTATCTTCTTCGATTGTAATAGAATCTTCAGAAAATTCTTTCTTTGTGAACTCAAAACGCATTAATAATCGTTTCTCAGGTTTGTCAGTCCTTGTTATTACTCGAGTAAGTTTTGTAAGAAATAATTTGTGTTCAGCAGCGAGGCTGCAAAATTGTTCACTTTCTTTAGTCGGTAGGATTACATAAAATCTACCTGTTGGATTGAGCAGTTTAAGTACCCCATTTAATAAATCGGAATAAGGCAATTGATCTGTGTGGCGGGCATTGGTACGTGATTCTTCTAAAGCCTTTGATGAATCAACAAAGTAAGGAGGATTGCTTACTATTAGATCATATTTACGATTGCTTTGCTCAGAAAATAGTTGTAATGAGGTGTGAAATATTTGAATCCGCTCATGCCATTTACTATTTGTTATATTCTCTTTAGCTTGAGTAAATGCGTTTCCATCAATATCAATCGCGTCTATCTTGCCTCCGATTTTCTGAGCAAGCATCAAGGCGATTATTCCTGTTCCTGTACCAATATCCAGAATAGTTTTTGCATTAGGACAATTAACCCATGAGCCTAATAATACAGCGTCTGTGCCTACTTTCATTGCACATTTACTTTGCAGAATATTAAATTGTTTAAAAGCAAACTCCTGGTTTGACATAAATGATTTACAAGGTTACTATTTAATCATGCAATAAAGTTAAAACTTTTTATTCATTAACTAATTATTTCCTTCTTCATCAATTTCCTTCTCTGAATCGTCATCAGCTACTTTATTGAGGTAAATATTAATAAGTCCATCAGGAGCAGCAAGGGAAACGTGCTTATTCACTCTGTCAATCTCAATGATAAATTCATCTTTTACAGGAATCAAGATTTCGTCTTTGCCTTTCATTATCTGAAAAACGGCTTGGTTTGGGAAATCCAAGATTCCTTTTATTATGCCCAAGTCACCATAATTAACATCTGATACTTTATATCCAGGTATTTCATGATAATAAAATTTCTTACCATTTAGTGGAGGTAAAAAACTCAAAGGTAAGTAAAGGCTTGATTTAACTAATTCATCCGCTCGCTCCACCGAATCAATTCCTTCTAGTGTTACAGTTGCAAACGTTCCACTTAAAGTAATTTTCTTAATAAAGAAAGGAACAAGTGATTTATTTATTTCAAGAAATACAGATTCTAAATTTTTATAGCGTGACGGAGTATCAGTGTCCAAAATAAACGCTACGTCTCCTTTATTTCCTACTCTTCGTGAAATATAACCTAGGTTAAAACAATCGTCTTTTGTCATAAATAAAATTTGTTAAAATAAAAAAGGCAACTGAAAACCATCAGTTGCCTTTTTATAATTTGTTTAAAGCAATTATTCCTCAGTTGCAGGAGCTTCAGCCTGCGCTTCTGGAGCCACAGCTTCTTCAACTACTGGAGGAGGTGTGTTTTTAGCAGCAACTTTAGCAGCTTTCGCTTCTTTAGCAGCGGATTCAGCTGCCATTCGTTTTGAATAATCATCTTTTTTAGATGTTGCCAAACTTGACACCTTGTTACTTACTTTAGCTGTTTTATCAGCTAACCATTTCTCGAATTTAGCATCAGCTTGCTCTTGTGTAAGAGCTCCTTTTGCTATTCCGCCTTGCAAATGCTTTTTGTACATTACCCCTTTGTATGAAAGTATAGCTTTGCATGTATCTGTTGGTTGGGCTCCATTATTTAACCATGATAGCGCTTTATCGCTGTCGATGTTAATAGTTGCCGGATTTGTAGTTGGGTTGTACGTACCAATTTTCTCAATAAACTTTCCGTCTCGAGGTGCACGACCATCCGCAATTACAATATGGAAAAAAGCATTTCCCTTTTTACCATGACGTTGTAATCTAATTTTTACTGCCATTTTTTATTGTTTTTTGTTTTTAATTATTAGTCCCTTTTTAATTTGGGACTGCGAAAGTAATAAAAATATTTTAATTTGAAGATTTATTTTAGAATGAAACGAGCCAAATACATGTTTTTAGTGAAAAATAACCAATTTATCTTGCTTAATTCTTGAAATGGTATGGAAAAACATGACGAATCAAATGAAATATCCTTCACATTTATTATTCATTAGTACTCAAAAATTGGTAAAGGCCTAATAAATGATTCAGGATTTATATTGCTCTTTCAGTGTTTTTAAATATAATTTCAAATTGGAATGGTACTTTTCATTAAACTCTTTTTCAAAATTATCATTCTGCGAATCATATCGTGAGAACGACATAAAAAAAGAATTACCTTCAGTAAATGCCCTTAGGGAATAATTGAAATAACTCTTCATTTTATGTAATGGCAACCTGCTTACTCCAACATCAATTTCGGTAATCAAATTTACTTTTTTCTGTATTTTTAATTCCTCTGATTCCTTTGTCGATATTGAATGGTAGAGGCTATCAAGCCGTTCAATACTTTTTAGTATATACTTATTATAACATTTTTCATCTGCAATACTTTCTTTATAGGTAGTAAGTTGAGTTGAGTTATTCCCGTACCTGTAAATTAAAAATTGCTCAGCCCCCTTGTTACCAATAAAATTAGCAAGGTTTTCGTTTAAAGTAACATTGTTTTTTACAAATATAGTTCCGTGT
>CAIRRW010000088.1 GCA_903881065.1 uncultured Bacteroidota bacterium | reverse complement strand
GATTATTTTGATGCAAAAACGGATGCAATAAAAGATTCTGCGCTACTATCCAATATTTATAAACCTAACGACAGTGCGAAAATTAATTTTGTTAATCCTGAGTTAAAGAACAAAATTGATTATGTGTACACAAAAGGTATTGAAAACACATATTTTATTTCATTCGACACTGCCAAAACAATTGCACTTGGAAAGAACTCGTTTAATAAGATAAATTTCATTCAAATAAACTTTGGCAAAGGAAAGATATTTGTCAGCACTGTCCCCGAAACTTTTTCCAATTATCATTTTGTACATGAAAAGAATTACGACTATGTTTATAAATCGCTTTCCTATCTTCCCAATCAACAGGTAATATGGGATGAGTATTATAAAGTAGGTAACGTAAAACACGATAGTCCGTTAAGGGTAATTTTTAATAACCCTGCTTTACTTGCAGCATATTATGTATCGTTGATTTCTTTACTTCTGTTTATGATAATCGGTACTAGGCGCAAGCAACGCATCATTCCTGTAATTGAACCTTTACGAAACACAACTCTTGATTTTGTTGATATTGTAGGTACGCTTTATTATCAGACAGGAAATCATAAAAATATTGCTGATAAAAAAATAACCTATTTCCTCGAATATATTCGTAACACATTTCAAATAAAAACGAACTTGTACGATGATATATTTATTGAACGAATTACTAACTTATCGGGAATTGAAAAACAGAAGGTACATGATTTGTTTTATTATTTCTCTGAAATTAACTTCAAACAAACTATTACTCAACTAGAATTATTAAAACTCAACCGGATGATTGAGGAGTTTCATAAAGAAAGTAAAAGGTAGAATTTTCATAATGAAAACACCTTAATTAATTTACATTTTATTAACAATTCATCTCATTTATTTTTTTATTCAGGAAAAAACACCTTACTTCACCAAAAATTTAAATGCTATAAACTTAAATGCTACAAAAATGAAAAAGAAAAATGTACTAATTGTTTTTATGCTTATTCTGCTGCAAGGTGCTGTTTTTGCACAAAGCAGAGTAATAAAGGGAACCGTAAAGGATTCCAAAACAAATGAAACGCTTCCTGGAGTAACTGTATTGGTGGAAGGCACCACAAATGCCACCGTAACCGATGTGAAAGGGATGTACACTATTACAGTGGAAGGAGAAGGCAAAAAGTTATTAATCTCGTCGGTGGGATATATAACTCAAGTAGTACCTGCCGACAAAGAGGCGATTGATGTATCTTTTGTGATGAACACTACTATGTTAAAGGAAACAGTAGTAACAGCACTTGGAGTATCAAAGGAAAAGAAATCGCTGGGTTACTCGGTATCCGAAGTAAGCGGAGATGATGTACGAAAATCTGGCGAGTCAAATATTATAGAAGCACTGGCGGCGAAAGCTCCTGGTATTGAAGTGGTAGGTTCTGGAGGAACTCCGGGAGCATCTACAAAAATAACATTGCGTGGCCCAACCGATTTTTCAGGAGCCAATCAACCAATTATTGTTATTGATGGTGTTATTATGGATAACAGTACCAACACACCTCAAGCCGGTGACCAACCTTTCAATGTTAACTTAGCAGGTATCAACGAATCAAACAGAGCACTTGATATTAATCCAGACGATATTGAATCGGTAAGCATCCTTAAAGGGCCAGCAGCAGCAGCATTATACGGGTCAGAAGCATCGAACGGTGCTATTGTGTATACTACCAAAAGAGGTAAAGGAAAATCATTTGGTGCCACTTTTAATACCTCTGTAGGTATTGATAAGGTAAGCAATTTGCCAGCTCTACAAACAACTTATGCACAAGGAGGTTTGCAAGGCGGTGTTCCAAAATACGGCAGTTTTACTTCCAATAGTTGGGGGCCTGCAATTTCAAGCCTTCCGGGAGTATCCTCTCACGATGTTTATAAGGATTTTTTCAAAACAGGATATACTTATAATAATAGTGTAGCTGTATATGGTGGTAACGAAAACTCCTCCTTACGTTTATCAGCAGGTAATACTAGTCAAACAGGTATTGTACCTAATTCAAGTTTGAAAAGATCGACTGTAAGATTAACAGACGATACTAAAATAACAGACAAAATAACCGCAGGTGGAAGTATTGATTATACAAATACTGCAGGTGTAAGAGTGCAGAACGGAAGTAACCTTGCAGGTACTATGTTAACATTAACACGTACGCCGGCATCGTTTGACATTACTAACTTTATGAACCCTGATGGAACACAAAGACAATATTATGCAATATATGACAACCCGTTATATTCAGCATATGAAAATCAGTACAAAGACGAAACCAACAGAATGGTAGGTAACGTATTCCTGGATTATAAACCGTTGGAGTTTTTAGATATAAACTGGAAAGTAGGTACTGATATGTATAATACTATGGCAGAACAGGATTATGCAATTTCTTCTTATGGTAACGATAATTCAGATGGATTAGGACAGATAAATAAAAGTTCTTTAGCTTTCAGACGTATCAATTCTGATTTATTGGTAAAATATAATAAACAATTATCCAAAGATTTTGGTTTAGACGCTTTGCTTGGTTATAATTTTAGATATGACCAAACACAATCGATATTTGCAAGAGGTAGAACGCTTACTGTACCGGGTTATTATAACTTGAATAATGCTGCTGAATTATATAGCAGTGATAATGAAGTATACCAAAAAATTAATGCAGCATTAATTGATGCTACACTTAATTATAAACGTATGTTATACCTTAACTTAACAGGAAGAAACGAATGGAACTCGGCATTTGGTAAAAATGGAAAAAGTTTCTTCTATCCAAAAGCAGATTTATCGTGGGTGTTTACAGAAGCATTCAAATTGCCGAAATGGTTTAGCTTTGGAAAAATCAGAGCAGCGTATGCAAATACAGGTATAGCTCCAAATCCATACACTGATAGAACATATTATGCTGTTCCATTATTTACAGATGGATATTCAAACGGAAATACATTACCATATTTAGGTCAGGCTGGTTTAGGTCAATCAACATTGTTGGGAAATCCTGACATTAAACCGGAAAGAGTTTCTGATTTGGAAGGCGGATTTAACCTAAGTTTCTTTAATAATCGTGTTACTGTAGATTTTACGTATTATAGCGAAGAATCAAAAGACCTTTTAATCAATGAGCCTATTCCGGCATCTTCAGGATATACTTCACAGTTATCAAATGCAGGAAAAATGACCAATAAAGGAATTGAATTATCAGTTGGTGGCGACCCTATCAAAACAAAAAACTTTGATTGGAATATTAATGTAGGTTGGTCACAAAATAAAAATACTGTTACTTTCTTAGCAAATGGAATAAACCAATTTACTTATGAAGTAGG
>CAIRRW010000087.1 GCA_903881065.1 uncultured Bacteroidota bacterium | reverse complement strand
CCCGAAGATTATATACATCGTATTGGCCGCACGGGCAGGGCCAACAAGGATGGTGTAGCCATTACTTTTATTAACGAAGCAGAGCAGGAATTTCAGGTAGCTATCGAAACGATGATGAACAAGGCTATACCTTACGAATCGATTCCTGAAGAAGTGGTTATCTCTAAAATACTTACTGATGAAGAGCTTCCGAAGATGGTGGATAAGATTAAACAGAAAAAAGGAAAAGATAAGTATGTTCCCGGACCGGCATTTCATGAAAAGAAAGAGAAGAACAAAAAGGTGAACCTTGGACGTGCTTCTGTAAAAGAAAAAATGAAAGGTAAAATAAGGACTTATCGAAGGAGTTAACACAAAATAAAAAGTCCCGCCTTTTAATAAAGGCGGGACTTTTTATTTTTATATCGTTTCAATTACTTCAAATTAAACGCTCTTTTTACTGATTCATAATCCTTGAAATTAACATGTGGATTTTGAAGCATTTTACGTGATGACAAAGTAACCACTTTAAATGATATAGGGCCTGGCGTGCCTGGTGTGCCTGCATCCGAATCCTGAATATCTATTTCTACATTGCCTAAATAATGTATTGCTGACATGGTTTCGCTGTAAGTAGTAGTAGGATAATAGGTGTAAGGCAATTGAGTAGTATAACTTCCGTTTTCCATGTATACAAGCACTGCACCGCTATTCATAATGTCTGCAGTTATATCATTATCGATTAAATCAACCCAGAGAACAGGTGATGAATACGCCCATTGCGATGGAAGTATGCTATACGCCATGGTTAATACATTGGCATTTCCTTCTGGGCCTTGTGCTCCCGGTGCGCCGTCTTTACCAGAACATCCATTTAATACTAATGCCGAAACGCCTATCAGCGTTGCCATTATTATTGATTTTGTTTTTTTCATTTCTATATTGATTATTACTTATTTATTTGATTGCAAAATTAGATATAATAGTTGAAAGGAGATAAAATTAATTCTAATTGTTAACATAAAATCCACAACATATATACAATTTAATCACGTTGCCTCTCCTCTCTTCATCTCTTCTGATAATCGTATTAGTTCTAATATTTCATCAAACAAAGCTTCGTTTTTAATTGCAAAAGAAAATATTTCCTTATACGCTTCTGCTACTTTAAGTCCGTTTGTAGTTAATGAATAATAAAATTTTGTGGCGTAATCAGGAGCTATCGGTGTGGCAATTACTATTTGATTTTCTATCATCCTCACCAGCTGGCGTTGCAGTTCGGCTTTTGAGATGAAGGTAAGTTTCTCCAAATCGCATTGCAATAATTTCTCGATTTTCAATTGTTCCAGTATTTTTATCTGCATATTATTTTCAATTATTGATAATAATTTTGCCAATGCCGATTTGGTTTTCAGGAGCATTTCTACAATGTTAATCTCGCCGTTTGCATTTCTAATCATGGTTGCTGATATTAATATTTAATAAAGATAGATAAACCAATTGGTTAATTATGTTATAAAACAAAATGTATCCATTTGATTTACCATTTATTAAAGATATACTATTGCATCGTTGAAATAAAAATCAACAACCGTTCATTAAATAATACAAAATAAGTTTTGAATGATTAGGGGTGGAAAAGTTCATTTATACACCATCATAAGTTCGGAGGTGAGTAAATGACAACTTTTATACAACAACATAAGTTCGGAGGTGAGCAAATGACGACTTTTATACAACAACATAAGTTCGGAGGTGAGTAAATGATCACTTTTATACAACAACATAAGTTCGGAGGTGAGTAAATGACAACTTTTATACAACAACATAAGTTCGGAGGTGAGTAAATGACAACTTTTATACAACAACATAATTTCGGAGGTAAAATTTAAACTATTAACATATAAAAAACTAAAAATCATGGGAAAAAATAAAGGAGCTTGGCTGCCAGCCGAAAATTTTATACGCAGCGGAGTAAGAAACAATTACACAAAAGCATTAAAAGTAAGCACCTATCACATGGCTGCACTTAATAAAAAAGCAGGCGACCCTGTATTTGATGCGCTTATAAAGGGGTTTAAACCGCTCAATCAGGCGGTTCTCGATTCTTCTTCTGATAAAAGTGGTATTGTGGGCGACAGGATGGGCGATACGCTGACCAAGGATGAATTGTTTCTTGAATTGAATAAAACAAATATGCCGAAAATTCAATTGGCAATTGAAAATGTATATGGCAGAACTACTGCGCAATGGAAAGCATTGTTTCCGTTTGCCTTAAAACCATTTCAATCAGGCACCATCGAAAATAAAATATCAGCTTTAAAAACATTAACCGAAAAAGTGGATGCCGATGGCGCACTTACTGCCGCACAAGCATTGATTGACCCTGTTTATAAAGCAATTTTTGAAGCGAGAAGTAGTCAGCAAGGCGAAAAATCAAATGTTGAAACAGGTATTTCTGCACAGCTAACCGCAATAGATGCAATGTGTGTGGGTCATTTTGCCGACCACGGTGCCATAGTTCAATTATATCCTGACGACCCAAAAGCAATAATGAGTTTTACCGATTATGTAACGCTTCAATCTCATGTACATGGCGTATTATATGAAGGTACAATAAATGCCAACAGAAAAAAGATGGCATTGAAAAAAGATTTCACATTACTATCGCAATTGAAAGTAACTGCTAATGTTGATTTACAGATTTGGGTGATTGACAGCATTAACAACCCTTCTCATCCTATTGGAATTTTAATACCTGCCAATACTCCCACCGTTGTTGGGTTTCCTGCATTAGGAAATTTTGCCAACCGCATCGTTCAAATTCAAAATATGAATTTAACTATGAAGGGAAAATATGCTATTGAAGTACTTTAATTAAACACAAAGGATTTACAGATGTTTAGTAAAACAAGGTCTGTAAATCCTTTTAATATAAGTGTTTCGTAAATCACAAGTTTTTTGCCTGAGCAATCAACTCCGCCACATCAAGCACTTTTACTTTATCTTCTTTATTGAAATGCTTTACACCATCAGTAATCATGGTGTTACAGAACGGGCAGCCAACAGCAATCACATCAGGATTGAGCGCCAAAGCTTCCTCCGTACGTTCCACATTCACCTCTTTGGTTCCTTTCTCGGCTTCCTTAAACATCTGCGCGCCACCTGCACCACAGCATAAACCATTGGCTTTGCTGCGTTTCATCTCCATCAATTCAGCTTCCAGATTAACCATTACTTCTCGCGGAGCTTCATATACATCATTTCCTCTGCCCAAATAACAAGGGTCGTGAAACGTTATTTTCTTTCCTTTGAAACTGCCACCTTCTATTTTTATCCTACCTTTATTCAGCAAATCCTGAATCAATTCGGTATGATGTATAACTTCATAATTTCCGCCAAGCGAAGGATATTCATTCTTCAACGTATTATAACAATGCGGACAGCCGGTAACTATTTTCTTTACCTCGTACCCGTTAAGCACAGTGATATTATTCATTGCCTGCATCTGAAATAAGAACTCATTTCCGGCACGTTTTGCAGGGTCGCCGGTACAACTCTCTTCTGTACCAAGCACAGCAAATTTAACTTTTGCATGATTTAATATCTTAACAATAGCCTTGGTAATTTTCTTCGCTCTGTCATCAAAACTCCCTGCACATCCTACCCAGAATAATATTTCCGGAACTTCACCTCTGCCAATAAATTCGGCCATTGTAGGCACATTTAATTCGTTCATTTGTTTATTTGTTAACTAGTTCATTTGTTTATTAGCTTATTGGTGGCTTCTTGCCAATAAATTTTAAATAAGCGTTTAATTTAAGGTGAATAGCTTCTAATTTTGAAAACAAAATAGAATACTGTTCTAAAGTAATTAACTTCCTGTTTTCCGATTTCTTAAGCCATGTTTTAGTTTCTAATATCGAGCCTCGAGCATAAAAACAAAACTGTCTGTTTTCTTTATAAAAATATCTTCCGTACCCTTCAGCAATATTAGCACCTATTGAATCAGAAGAACGTATGATTTGTTTGCCCACTGTATCCTGCGCTAAAAAATTCCAGTTAACAGCAATATTCCAAATATCTTCAGCCAATTCCATTGATAAATTGTAAACATCCAACTCCTCTAAAACATATATTTTCATCCTTAGCTATTTTCACGTATCAACTAATAAACCAATTAACTAATGAACCAATGAACTAATAAAGTTATTCATCTTTCCATTTCAATCGATCCGCCTGACTGAATTGCCAAGGAGCACCATTGTTTTCAATGTTGGTAAACATCATATTTAATTCAGTAGGAGCAGCACTTTGTTCCATCACTAAATATCTTCTCATATCCAGAATAATACTCAAAGGATCAATGTTTACAGGACATTGCTGAACACAAGCATTGCACGTATTACATGCCCACAATTCCTCCGAAGAAATATAATCACCTAATAATGATTTACCATCATCCTTGAATTCACCATTGTTGGCATCCATATTTTTCCCTACTTCCATCAATCTGTCACGCGTGTCCATCATTATTTTTCGTGGCGATAATAATTTACCCGTAATGTTTTGAGGGCATGATGAAGTACATCGACCACATTCGGTACAGGTGTATGAATCCAGCAATTGTTTCCATGTTAAATCGGTTACATCTTTAACTCCGAAACGCATTGGTGCACCATCACTCGGTGGAACGGCAGCACTAGGGTCAAACATTAATTTCACTTCATTAGTTACCGATTCAAGATTCGTAAACTTTCCTTTTGCTAATAAATTGGAGAAATAAACATTTGGAAATGCCAATAGAATATGGAAATGTTTGGAATAAGGCAGGTAATTTAAAAAGCCAAACACCATTGATAAGTGCCCCCACCATCCGATGCGTTCGATAATATGTAATGTGGACTCCGACATTCCACCAAATAATAGTGGACCTAAATGACTGCTTATTGCCAACCCAAAACTTCCTTTACTTTCTGAAGCATGCGACCAGCCATTGTTATAAAGCACCTCATCGGCGCCATTCATCATAAATATAAAACAGATTAACGTAATTTCTCCAAGCAAAATAAAGTTGGCATCCAATTTCGGCCAGCCATTCAATTCGCTTTTTACCAAACGTGGCACTTTAAGTAAATTTCTTCTTGATAAAAAAGCGATAGTTCCTATAAAAGCCAACACCGATAATATCTCGATGAAGCTAACAAGGAATGTATAAAACCCTCCTAACGAAGGGCGGAACATACGATGACTGCCCAAAACACCATCACATACAATTTCTATTAGTTCAATTTGAGTGATGATGAAGGCAACATATAAAAACAAATGTAACACCGCTGGAATAGGTCGTTCAAACATTTTTTTCTGACCTAAAGCCACCAACGTCATTAGTTTCAATCGTTCCGAAGGATTATCCTTTCGGTCAATTTCTTTACCTAATAAAATATTACGTCTTACTTTAAATACATTTAAAGTAAAAAAAGCAGTACCTGCAACAAATACTACAATAAAAACTACTATTGAAATCATAATGAAACTTTCTAATGCAATAAACTGAAACCTCAGTCTTTATAAGGCTTTCGTTTATTGCGTATATTTATATAGCGATTGGGGTTTAATCGCACGTCTTTTAATAATTTATCTAAATCTTCAGAAGTCTTGTCCAGCTTCCTGTATAAGCTATCGTTATTCACAAGCAAGCCCATTGTACCTTGCCCGTTATTAATCTTTGTAAATATTTCTGAAGTTTGTTTCAACGTATTATCAGCATTCAAAATAGCTGATTTAATGTTTGATTTTGCCAATGAATCACTGATATTTGAAAAGTTACTAATCACATTTCCTAACTTATCACTATTATCAGACAGTGTGCCAGCAATTTTGTTTAGCTTGGTAAGTATGCTCGATATTTTCCCTTTTTCTGTCTTCACCAACGTATCTAATCTGAAGGAAGTAACCTCCAATGAAGCAATTGCATCCTTAATACTTTCAAAACTTTTAGAAAGATTCTTCTGTGTGTTTTCATTAAATACCTGTTTAAATTCTATCATTAGCGAATCCAAAGAGGAAAGCAAAGCTTGGGCTTTAACCTGCAAAGGTGCAATAGTCTTGTTTACTGCTTGTTTCAAATTGTCTTCCTGCGAAGATAAAAGCGTATCACCTGTTTTTGCCAGATTAGATTCAGTACCAAGCAATAGTGAAACAGCTTTAGAACCTAATAAGTCAGAACTAACAACCTTTGCGGTTGAATTGCGTGGAATAGGAACTTCATTTTCAACAATTAATGCAACACAAATTTGTCCGTTTGAATTTGGCATGATTTTTATTTTGCCTACCATCCCAATTTTAAACCCGTTAATAAGAATATGATTGGCTTCTACAAGTCCGTCAATATCATTATAAACAGCATAAAAGGTACGTTGTTTCGAAAAGAAATTCTTTCCTTTCAGGAAGTTGAACCCATACAAAAAGCAAGCTATGGCAAGGGTTGTAATAATTCCGATTTTAACTTCCTTTTTTATTTTCACGTTTATGAATTGAATTCTTTGTTGGCAAATTTAATGATTTATTCCACTTATTTTAAGGTAATTCTTTTACCGCCCTGCATGGCAATTACAAATGCTTCTTTAAATCCCTTTTTTCTCAATTCATTCTGAAGCTTCACTGCATCCTGTTTATTACTGAATTCGCCGGCAGTATATTTAAATATTCCATTATCTGTATACTCTCCAGGTGTTTCTACATCCTTAAACTTATCTGATGTCAATGAAATTTTCTTATCCGAGGATAACAATTGTACCTTGTACACTATTCCTTTTGAATCCGAAATTTCCTCCTTCTTATTTTCTTCTTTAACTTTATCCTTTTTAGTATCTTTTTTTACTTCTTCCTTTTTATCAGTCACATTTTTGTCAATAGTTGCTTTTGATGCAGCCGTATCCACCTCTTCTTTTCTTCCCTGCTTTTTATTGTTTTCTATTTCCAAGGAATCCTCTTTTGTTGGTTTATATGGAGTTTGTTTTTCAAAATCATCATCATATTTTTTTACTGATCCTTGTATTTCATCTTTGTATTCACGAAAAGCACGGAATAAACCAGATGCAACATAATCCTGACCTTTTGCAGAACCTAAGAATTGCTCTTCTTCCGGATTAGTTAAATATCCAATCTCTGTTAATACAGCCGGCATATACGTCCGCCAAAGTACCCATAAGCTTGCCCGTTTCACTCCTTTGTCGCTTCGCCCTGCTTTCCCTGCATATTGTTTTTGTGCTTTCGATGCGAAATCCAAACTTTGATTCAGATACGTATCATTGAACATACTCATTATTATATAGGATTCATCCGAATTAGGGTCAAAACCCTCATACTTTTTTACATAATCATCTTCAAGCAACATTGCCGAGTTCTCCCGTTTGGCAACATCCAGTTTCCCTTTCTCATTTTTAATACCCATTACATAGGTTTCAGCACCATGCACCTCGTCCCTGCATACATCTTTTTTCTTTACCTTGTCGTGCACACAAGCCGAATTACAATGAACACAAATAAACAAATCGGCTTTAGCTCGGTTGGCAATCATGGCACGTTCCTGCAACTCAACAAACACATCTGTTTTACGGGTATAAACCACTTTTACATCTTTCATATTATCCTCGATGTATTTACCCAATTTCAATGCTACAGCCAAGGCCACGTCTTTCTCCTTATACTTGCTGCCATGGCATCCCGGGTCTTTCCCTCCATGTCCTGCATCTATAACCACTGTTTTAATGGCAAATGTTGGCTTGAATTTTGGAGAGAACGAGCTCGTTAAAAAACAAATTGATGAGATAATAATTAACCAAATGTATTTATTCACGTTTTGATTTTTATAGTATTTTAAGATTTAAGAACATTTATATGTTGGCAAACAATAACTGACAACAATTAATGTTAGTTTTTTTTTGGTTAGTTTTGAGCCTTTCAAAACCCCTAACATCACAAAATTAGTTTTAAAAGTTGCGTATAGGTACAGTTAAAAATATTTTTATCCTCGTTTGCTTGTTAATAACTGGAACAAACGTTGCACAAACTTTCTCCGAAAACAAAGGGAACGATGCTGCAATCAGAGGAATTGATACTTTAAATTCCTTTGCATCTTTTCCAAACTCAAATGGTAAAGATTCCTTAAAATCGAAATCCGATACGCTTAAGAAAGCTGCTCCTCAAGAATCTTTCCTTAAAGATAAGGTTACTTATAATGCCAAAGATTCCATTCTTATTGATATGGAGAAGCAAAAAGCTTACCTATTTAATCATGCGCATGTTACTTATCAGGATATTAAACTGGATGCCGGTTATATTGAAATTGACTTTGGGAAAGACATGGTATTCGCTACCAGTATCAAAGACAGTGTTGGTAAAGACAGCCAGCTACCTGTTTTTTTACAGGGCGCAGATAAGTTTACAGCAGGTAAAATCACCTATAACTTTAAATCAAAGAAAGGAAAGATTAATGAAGTGATTACGCAGCAAGGCGATGGTTTTATTCATGGGCGCGACATTAAAAAGGATACTAACAATGTTTGCTATGTAGCGCATGGGAAGTATACAACCTGCGATTTAGAGCATCCTCATTTTTACATTGGAGCTAAAAAGATTAAAGTTATACCTAATGATAAAATTATAACCGGACCTGCCTGTTTATATGTTGCCGATATTCCAACGCCATTATGCATTCCTTTTGGGTTTTTCCCGAATAGAATTGGAAGACAATCAGGTATTTTAATTCCTAGTTATGGTGAATCTTCCAGCCTTGGTTTCTTTATTAAAGATGGAGGGTTTTACTTTGGCAACAGCGAAAAGGTCGATTTACAATTGCGTGGCGATATCTATTCAAATGGAAGCTATGGTTTAAAAGCAATCAGCAATTATGCTGACAGGTATCATTATCATGGAGGATTAAATTTTAGTTATTCCGAGATAATTACAGGAGATAAAGCCCTACCGAACTCCACTTCACAGCAGATTTTCTTTATCAGATGGAATCATGCCGAAGACCCTAAATCTCATCCCGACAGTAGGTTTACTGCCGATGTTAATGGTGGTAGCAGTCAGTACAATAAATACAATGGGGCAGTAACAGGTGCTTATTTGCAAAATACATTCTCTTCTAATATTTCCTATTCCAAAACATTTACCGGTACTCCTTTTAACTTTTCTGCCAATCTTCGTCACTCTCAAAATACGCAGACAAAACAAATAACTGCAAGCCTTCCCGAGCTTTCAATGACCATGAATCGATTATATCCATTCAAAAGCGAGAGCAGTGTAACTCCTCACTGGTATGATAAAATTGGGATAAGTGCTTCTGCCAATGCCCGCAATGATATTAGCGCCTACGATTCCACTTTGTTTACCAAAAGAACCTTGCAACAGATGAATAATGGAATACATTTCGCGGTGCCGATAAGTACCTCGTTTAATATTTTAAAAGTTTTTACACTTACTCCTTCAATAAATATGGGAAGCAGTATTTATTTCCAAACACTTCACGAACACTACGACCCAAATGTAACACCTCTTTTTATGGATACCGTAAAAGGAGCAAAAATGGCTAATGATTTCAACCTGTCCACTTCACTGGCTACTCACTTGTATGGTGATTATTTTTTCAAAGGAAAACATTTAAAACAAATCCGCCATGTTGCCACTCCCATTGTCAGTGTGAGTTACCGTCCCGATTTCAGCCAAAGCCAATATGGATATTATCATTCTGCCGATGGCGATGCAACACATATATATCCTCAATATTCCATCTTTCAAAATGGCATTTATGGTTCGCCGGGTGCAGGGCGTTCTGCCTTAGTTTCATTCTCGTTAAATAATACATTGGAAGCAAAAACAAAGCAGCAAAGCGATTCGGGAGTGGTATTCAAAAAGGTTAGTTTAATTGACAACCTCGGCATTACCATGTCCTATAATGCAGCCGCTATTACTAATAACTGGTCGAATATTCTATTGACAGGACGAACCAAACTTTTCAAGAAATTAGACGTAAATATGGGTGCTACGCTCGACCCTTATGTTATGAATTATAAAGGTGGCGACAGTATTGCACTCGAAAATACCGAAGGTAAATTTACACGATTAACAGCTGTTACCATTGCCTTGGGTACCAGCCTGCATAGCGACAAAGGAAAAACAGCAGATACCAAACCTCCAATACCCGGTGCTCCCAAACCAGTGGTGCCGGCTGCCAAACAAGATGAACTGGATTATATTAATGCTCACCGCGATGCGTATGTCGACTTTAATGTTCCTTGGAATATCAGTGCTTATTATAATCTTAATTATACCAAGACATTAACCCAACAGGTTACTCAATCAGTTACTTTTAATGGTGATTTAAGCCTAACTAAGAAATGGAAAATAAGTGCTACATCAGGGTATGATTTTGTTTCCAATAAACTAACTCTTACTTCTATTAATATTTATCGCGATTTACATTGCTGGGAAATGAAATTCAATTGGGTACCATTTGGTTTCCGCCAAAGTTATTCTGTTGATATTTTGGTGAAAGCCGCCACACTCCGCGATTTAAAACTTAGCAGAAGAAAAGACTGGTACGACTACTAATCTACGAATTACGAATTTCATCGAATTACGAATTCGCGTCTAGTACTATTATATATATTTGCAGCAGTAAGTTTCCATTCGTAATTCGTAAACATTCGTAATTCGTAGTAATAATGAAAAAGATAATCACATCAAAAAACGCACCTGCTCCTATCGGCCCCTATAGTCATGCTGTTCAGGTTAACAATATGCTGTTCGTTAGCGGACAGGTAGGCAAAAATCCACATACAGGCGAACTTATGCTGGGCAACGTAAAAACAGAAACCCGCCAGGTAATGGAAAACATTAAAGGTATTTTAACGGATGCCGGAATGGATTTTACACATGTAGTTAAAACAACCATCTTTCTTGCCGATATGAATGATTTTGCTTCTGTAAATGAAGTGTATGGCTCGTATTTTACGGGTGATTATCCTGCCCGCGAAACAGTTCAGGTTTCAAAACTTCCTCTTGGTGTAAATGTAGAGATTAGTGTGATTGCGGTTTTATAGACAATAAATAATACGCTGATTAGTTTACTGCTTCACTATCTTCTGATTAAGCGATTGTTCTCCGCCTGTTATTCTTACAAAATAAACTCCGTTAGCTTGATTCGTTAAGTCTATTTCAGATTTTAGATTACTGATTACCGATTGATAAACAATTTCTCCGAGTAAGTTAGTTACTTCTACCTTTAAGGTATGTGTTATTGTTCCATTTATATCGAGTATGTATTTTCCGTTGCTTGGATTTGGATAAATAGTAATAAAAGATAGTTTTGACAATTCTTCTGTTCCAGTTAATTCAGATAATGAACGCCTCCATACACCATAATAGCCTGTACCAGCAAAAATAGATGTGCTGCTTGTTGCCAATGAACTTACAATAGGAAAACTCCCAAAATTTAAATAAAATCCTGTATTAATAGCAGACCAAGTATTTCCATTGTCTAATGACATAAAGACACCATAATAATTTGTTCCTGCAAAAATAGTACTTCCGGAAACAGCTAAGGTACTTATCTGCGGAGCGTTTCCATAATTTCGAGGGAATCCTGTATTTACTGAATCCCATGAATTACTAATGTTATTATACAAAAACACACCGTAATTTGTTCCTGCAAAAACATTTGAATCTATTGCAACTAATGCGTAAACATAATTAGATATATGTGATAACCCTGTATTAACTGCATTCCAACTACCTCCATTATCTCTGGATAAAAATGCGCCATTGGTAGTACCTGCAAAAATGTTTGTACCACTAAATGCCAAAGAATAAACAATAAAACTGTGGGATAATGGTAAGCCATTATTTACAGCAATCCAGTTACTTCCATTGTTTGTGGACAAGTATATTCCCAATTGATTCGTTCCGGCAACAACTGTAGTTCCTTTTACAGCCAATGAAGATACTAAACTAGTTGGCCTGCCATCTGAATAGGCCGGCATTCCATTATTTACAGGAGTCCAAGTACTTCCATTATCAGTTGATAAAACAATTCCACCACTACTAAGTCCAGCAAAAATGTTTATTCCGTTAACAGCGAATGAACGTGCACCATTAGCAATTACAGAATCCCAAGTAGTTCCATTATCGGTTGATCCAAGTGTACCAACATCACAGCCTGCAAAAACAGTGGTTCCACTAACAGCTAAAGCCATTACATTAGAAGCAATAATGCCGGTATTGGTAACAACCCAATTATTACCATTACTGGTTGATCTGTAAATTCCTGCGGCATCTTTCGCTCCCGAAAAAACACTTGTTCCGTTAACAACTAAGGTAGTTATATAAGGTTTTACTATAACATTGTACACATCATCTCTTATACCATTATTCGCAGCTGTCCAATTGTTTCCATTATCAGTTGATAAATACACGCCATCCGAAATGGTTCCTGCAAAAATAGTTGTTCCATTTGCTGCCATTGAAGTTACACTTTCATTTAATGGTAACCCATTACTTACTATTGTCCAAGAGTTGCCATTATCAGTAGATAAATATACACCGGCGCCATATTCAGTTCCTGCAAAAATGGTTGTATCACTTATAACTAAAGAAGGATTATAACATGTTCCAACAAAACTTATATCCGTCCATGTATTTCCTTTGTCGGTAGAGCGAAATATGCCTTGTGAAGTTCCAGCAAAAACAGTTGTATCTTTAGTTACTATAGAATTAATAGTAAAAGCCCAAACAGTGATAGGTAAGCCTGTATTAATTGCAGTCCATGTAATTCCATTATCATTCGAACGAAACATACCGCCAGCTTGAGTTCCAACAAAAATAGTTGTATCTTGTATTGCAATGGATGAAACATAATTAAAACTGCCCATTAGATTTACAGAATACCATGTATTACCATTATTTGAAGATTTAAATAAGCCATTCATACTTCCAAGGTAAATGTCAGTTCCTTTAATTGCTAACGAATAAATACGAGAATCTACTAAGCCGTTATTCCGGGGAATCCAAGTATTTCCATTGTCGGTAGATCTAAACACTCCACGGTATTCTGTTCCGGCAAAAATCGTAGAGCCATTTGCTGCCATACAATTAATAGTTGAACCTATAGGGCCGCTTGTTTGCTGCCATTGCGCATTTACAACATTTGTGAATACTATTGTAACTACTAATAAAGCTAACTTTTTCATGGAATTTTAAATTAAAAGTTAAATGAACCAACAGCATTTTTCTTTATTCTGCTAAATTACTAATCTTTCCATCACAAAATCATTTATTACCCATAACCCTCCCCTACGAGCTGCGCTCCAGACCGAAAAGGTACGGAGGTGCATCCGGCAATTGCGTGGTCGATTGCCTTTTCTTAAGATTCATTCTTTTGTTTT
>CAIRRW010000086.1 GCA_903881065.1 uncultured Bacteroidota bacterium | reverse complement strand
CATGTTAAAATAACCACTGCCTGTAGGTATAAGTTGAAGCATCAAAGCGATACTGAAACAGTAAAATAATATTCCAAAAACAATACTTTTATCTTTTCTCAAGAAAAGATAAATACAAACCCCAATACCAATAACTATAATTGGTGCTAAATAATAAATAATTGGTATCGCATTTAGTTCAGGATAAGTATAAAAAACAGAAAGGGTACTAGGGATTATTAACTTATATACATACCAAAGCAAATCATATGAAGCAAAAATAATTCGGTGAAAGAAAGTTTTATGTTCCACAAAGGTTTTCAATGAATCGTTTTTGTGGAGTATATAAGTGAGGAGAATAAAAACAATAGAAATTAAAAAGAAAGGAATTTTTTCTGTAAATATTTTTCGGTTTAGTCTCGTCATTAATAGATAATCTATCAATAATAGTATTGCAGGAAATACAACTGCTGTGCCTTTTGATAAGCAGGAGAGTATAAATAATAGAATAGTTATTAAATACCATCCCACTCTTCTCGATTCTTTAAACCGTAGATAAAAAATAAGACCTGACATAAAAAAGAACATAAAAAGCACATCTTTACGTTCCATCACCCAAGTAACAGATTCTACATGCATGGGGTGTATACCAAAGAATAAAGCAACAAAAGCTGCCATAAACAAGTTCCGTTTGGTAAGGATAAAAATAAACAGGAACACAAGTAATGTATTCATCACATGTAATAATACATTCCAGAGATGGTATCCATAAGGATTAAGTTTGCCAAGTTGATAATTACATGCAAGTGAAATTACGGTAATCGGGTAATAATCGTTTTGTGTAATGTTGGGTGTAAATATTTTCTGAACATCTATTGAATTGTTTACTATCAAAGGGTTCTCTAGAATATGCTTATCTTCATCATAGTTAGTAAAACCACATTTTAGGGAAGGTGAAAATACAACGAAGGTAATTATTGCAATACCTACAGCAACTAACCAAACAGTATAAGAATTCTTTTTTTCTGTTCTTAATTTATTGGCTTGTTTGTTATTATTTTTCATTGCAATATAGCGCATTTTAGTTAAAAGAAGAATTAATACTTAATATTCATCTATTCTTGTTTTATTTGTTGTTTATCATTTAAATTTATAATAGTCTTCATTTATTATTCAATTCATCTAATTTCTACGATTCGTTCTGAATTACAGGCTTCGTTTGCTTTTGGGAGAGAGGAGAGAAAAACGGCTTTGCCGTTTTTCTCTCCTCTCCCTATATACCCTATAATGATTGTCATTCGGAACGTAGTGAAGAATCCTTCTATAGTTATGAAACAGATTCAACAAAGATGGACAAATATAGTATTATTCTAATGACATGATTAATTGATTGTTTCAAGATAATAATGAGAAAAAATGTAACCCTTTTCCGAATCCTGCGTATAATAGACATAAAACAACCAACGTTCATAAACAAGTTCACCTGAATTAATACAAAAAATTTGAAATCAACCTACCTAAATTAAACAATCACAAACACAAGATTACGCATTAGTACCCAACACCGTTCATTGAAAGAGAAATATGAAGAATAAAGTGAACAGGCAATAATAAATTAATGCCTGTTTAGCCTAAACAACAAGAGTAGCGGCTACTACAACGAGAGTTGCGGCAACTACATCAAGAGTAGCAGCAACTACATCAAGACTAGCGGCAATTACATCAAGAGTAGCGGCAACTACACCAAGAGTAGCGGCAACTACATCAAGACTAGCAGCAACTACAACGAGAGTAGCAGCAACTACAATGAGACTAGCAGCAACTACAATGAGAGTAGCAGCAACTACAACAAGAGTAGGAGCAACTACAACAAGAGTTGCGGTAAGTACAAGGAGAGTAGCAGCAAGTACAACGAGAGTAGCGGCAACTACATCAAGAGTAGCGGCAATTCTTAAAAATAGTGAGAAATTAACTTAAAAGTATAGTTAAACACCCGCCCACACAGCTATACAGTACGTCAGAAAGATGGGTAATAGATACGCTTCGAGGCAACAGCAAACGCCTTGCTGCCGGTATACAGCACAAAGAAGCAAAACGAAAGGAGGTATAAATGTCATGGTAATTGTAAAAGAAGGATTAAGGGGCAAAAACCCTGAAGCGAAAGTAACCTACGGAACGAAAGTAAATGCGAAAATGACGGGAAATGCAAATTTCCCCGATGCAGTAGATGTGCTTGCTGCCTTAGGATTAGCTACCGATTTGTTAGACAAATCGATAAAAGATCCTTTGGCAACCGCCAAATCCGTAAACGAAAAAGTTGTTTCATTTAATGTGAAGATGAAAGCTGTAATAGCTAATGTGCAGGGAGTGATAAATGAAGTAGCAGATGTAGTAGCGTTGGAAATGGTGGAAAGTGCAGGTTTGGAAGCCTCAAAAAAAGGCACCATAAATATCACCGATCTTTCAGCAAAACAAGGCAAGGCAGCTAAATCGCTGTCGGTACGCAAGTTGGCTGGTAAGAACAAAGGCGTTATTTATCGTTTTCAGATCTGTCTGGATCCTGCTAAAGAAGAAAACTGGAGCGATGTTCGAATTTCGAAACGTGCAACAATTGTTGTTCTTAATTTGATTTCCGGCACACGGTATTATTTTCGTGTAGCCATCATCAAAGGCGATGTTCAGGAAGCTTATTCCGATTATATTTCTATAATCGTTAGTTAAGCACAAGCAGCGGCTAATGGATAGCCAGTCACCGTGAAGAGTCTAAAAAGGGTTTGATGCCGGTTATGTAATAATCGCCCCCCTCCCGGATCTTAGCGGTGATTTTTTTACTCCTATGTTTCATTATTCAATTTTTTTAAGCTCATCTCTTTTTAAAATCTACTGTTCTATTTTCTTTTTCCTGCAATCCCTATTCGGTTAATTTTTTAATCAACAAAAAATATATTACCTAAATCATCAATATAAATGCAACCATTTGCCTTTCTCCCGCGTCTTACAATAAAAATCGATAACCAAAACAATAGTAAGTTTCATCTGCTTTTAAAATCATTTTAAAGAAAATGCAGGATAAAGTATTGAAATTTCAAGATTTATTTTTAAATTGCACCTCTTTTCGACATTTTGCGGAAAGAAATTATTAACATTTTCGACATTTTGCGGAAAGGAATTATTAACAAAGTAACTAACAAAAATAATAATATTTGAAAATGGAAACCCTTGCTATTCATACCAAATCAGCTAACTTATCCGAAGAGCAATTCTTCCGGTTATGTGCTGATAACAAGGAGTTGCGCATAGAAAGAGATAAGAATAAAAATATTATTATAATGTCGCCAACAGGAACAAATACCGGGAAAATTAATTTATCAATCGCATCTTTGCTTTGGCTTTGGAACAAAAAAAACAATACCGGATATTGTTTCGATTCGAGTACAGGTTTTATTTTACCTGATGGTTCCATGCGTTCACCTGATGTTTCGTGGATTAGTAAAGCTCGGTGGGAACAAGTGCCTGCAAATGAGAAAGAACGTTTTGCACACATTTGTCCCGATTTTATTATCGAATTACGCTCTAAAAGCGATACGTTAAAACAACAAAAAGAAAAAATGCAGGAATGGATGGCAAACGGGGTAAGGCTTGCATGGCTTATTGATTTAGAAAACAAAACAACAATAATTTATAAACAACATACTGAAACAGCAGAACAACTTTTTACAGAAACACTTTTAGGAGAAACCGTTTTATCAGGGTTTGAATTAAAACTAAATGAAATAATAAATTAATAACGACAATACAACTTCACCCTGAGCGTAGTCGAAGGGCGTACATTAGTAACAGTTATTCGTAGTAACAAACAAAAACAAAAATGATAGCAAGCATCGATTTATTTGAAATATTGAAGGCACGTCTTGGCGAAGCCGAAGCAAAAATGCTTGTAAAGGAAATTGAAAAGGTGGAGAATGGAGTAGAGCCAAAAATTGAAAAAGCATTTGAGGTAAGAAAAGATATTTTAGCAACAAAAGTTGATATTGCTAATTTAGAAATTAAAATAGAAAGAGGCTTTAATAACACCACTAAATGGCTTATTGCAACCATCATTGCCAGCACAGGATTAATAATTGCTTTAATGAAAATGCATTAATACTAACACAACAACAATTCGTAATTCGCTTTTAATTCGTAATTCTTAGAAACAAACACCTTAATATAAACACAATGAAAAATCTTACAACCTATACAACTGCAAAATAACAATGATAGCAACCATAGATTTATTTGAAGCATTAAAAACCCGTTTTGGCGAACAGGAAGCAAAAATTATTGTGAGGGAAATGGAAAAAATTGAAACTTCCGTTGAAACCAAAGTAGATAAGGCATTTGAAAATAAAAAAGATGTTTTAGCTACTAAACAAGACATTAAAATACTTGAAGTGAAAATTGCTGAAAACAAAGCCGACATCATCAAATGGATGGTAGCCCTTATTCTTGGACTTTTTATAGCTTTGATTGGTTCAATGGCTGCTTTAATTAAACTTATACATTAATATATCAACAACAAACATATTCGTAACCATTAGTTATCTCTACATAATGAAACACCTTAATATACACACAATGATAAAATTTACTAACAAACTAACCGCAAATTATACAGGCAAAAAAGTACTTGTAATTTGTTTATCCTTTCTTGCGTTATGGACGATGAGTTTTAATGCAAAGGCGCAAATCAGTTCAACAACATACCCCTTAGTAACAACATCATCAGTTTCCTTGGCAACCTATACCGTTACGGGTACTCCATTAAGTACAGCACAAGATGATGTTGCAAGTGCAGCTACCTATAGTATTGGTTTTAATTTTGTGTTTGACGGTGCTACCTATACTACCTTTTCTGTTAATTCAAATGGGCTAATGAAATTGTCTAACGCAACAAATACTGCTATTGTTACTACTTCCTCATCTGATAATTTGGCTAGCGGAACAAACGACCCAAAGATTGCAGCTTATTGGGGCGATTTAACTACAGGTAGCGATGGTTATGTTAGGTACGGGTTGGTGGGGGCTAGTGGTCCAAATCGCTCTTTAGTCGTTGAATGGAAAACAAATTTTTATAGTAGTGGTTATGCAACAGCAACCGCTCCTATGATTTTTCAAGTTGTTCTTTTTGAATCTTCTAATGCAATAAAATTTATTTATGGTGGTACAATTGCTACAAATGCAGGAACAATCAATGCCACATATACAACAGGTTTTAGTAATTCAGCCTCTGATATGGTAAGTATTGCTACTACATCCAATACACCAACATATGGAACAGATCCAAACAATACACAAAATACCGCTATTGCATCCGGTAAATGTTACACTTTTACTCCTCCGGCTCCTTGCTCCACCCCTACGGCACAACCCATTAATCTTAGTTTTTCAGGTAATACAGCTACCACCATTTCCGGTTCGTTTAGTTCTCAATCTGGTGTAGGTAATAATTATTTAGTAGTACGTACCCCAACAAATAGTGCCCCTACTGCACCGTCGAACGGAGTACTTTATACTATAGGTAATACTTTAGGTACTGGCATTGTTGACTATGCAAGTACATCTACTTCATGGACATCGACTGTTACTGGAGGAGGTTGGTGGTTTTGGATATATACTTATAACTATACATCAGGTTCATGTAGTCCGGCTTATAATACCACTTCTCCGCTTACAGGAGGATCGTCTACAACAAGTCCTAGTGCTTTTACCGCATCAGGCAGTTGGACTGCTCCTGAGGGTGTTTGTACAGTTATTGCGGAAGCGTATGGTGGCGGTGGAGCAGGCGGCAGGGCTTCAAGTACTACTGGTGCTGCTGGCGGTGGCGGCGGTGGCGGCGGTTATTCTAAAGGTACTGTTACTGTTGCTCCTGGTACTAGTTATGTTATAGCAATAGGTGCAGGTGGTACAGGTGGAAATCCAGGTACACCTGGGAGTCCTTCAACGTTTAACACCTCATCAATTGTCGCTAATGGAGGTTCTGCTGGTGGGGCAAGTTCATCTGCTTCTACTGGCGGTACAAGCGGTGCAGGCGGTACGGTAGGTACAGGAAATATTTCTGCTGTTGCAGGGGGAGCAGGTGCTGCGGGACTTCCAGCTAGTTCGAGTGGTGGCGGTGGTGGTGCTGGCGGCACTGGCGGTATTGGTGGTTCAACTACTACAGCTACGGGAGGCACAGGTAATGGAGGAAATGCAGGGTCAGGAGGTAATGGAGTATCTACAAACACAACCGGCAATCCTGGTAATAATTATGGTGGTGGAGGTTCAGGAGGATATCGTAGTGGAAACACTCAAATTGGTGGTAATGGTGCTGCTGGTTATGTAGCAGTAACCTATACAATCCCTACACCTGCTTCAGGCTTTACAGTTACAACAGGTTCTATTACTACAACCACTATTCCCGTAACCTGGACTAATGGTAATACCTCTGGTGTAATGCTAGTTGTAAAACAGGGCAGTGCTGTAAGTGGTACTCCTACTGATGGTATTGGTTATTATTCTTCTGGAGCTAATGGTAATTTCACCGCATCAGGTATTAGTACCATTGCAACTGGCGAATATGTTGTATATGCCGGTAACGCTAATTCAATTAACGTTTCCGGGCTTTCTCTGGGAACAACTTATTATTTTAAATTATTTGCATATAATACGTGTAGTGGTAATAATGTCTATTTAAGTACCGGTGCGCCTACAGGTAGTGCCACCACCTTATCCAGCACCGTTACATTAGGCGACAATTCAAGTAATGCTCCTGCAGCATCAATCTGTGCTTCCTCCACTAATAAAGTAATTCAAAGCTTTAGCCTTGTAGCTTCTGGTTCGGCGGGTAATCTTACCAATTTCCAATTTACTACTCAATCTGGCTATTCAGCTGGCGATATTTCTAAATTTCAATTGTATTGGACTTCATCAAATACCTTTGCAACTACCAACCAGATAGGCGGCGACATCACCACTTCACTTGGT
>CAIRRW010000085.1 GCA_903881065.1 uncultured Bacteroidota bacterium | reverse complement strand
CAAGTTTTAATAGTATCAATAACTTGTTGTGTTAGTTCTGTATTATGTGTATTTATTATTGCAGGCATTTCTCAGTTCTATTGTTTAGTAATTCATTCGTTTATTAATGCTGTGCTATTACTCAATTTTGAGTTTTATAAGCTAATGCATCCATCTTCATTTGTTTTATCATGCTCACCAAACCATTGCTACGTGTAGGGGAGAGATGTTGTGTTAAACCTATTTTATCTACAAATCCCAGTTTAGCATTTAAAATGTCATCTGGAGTATGGTTTGATAAAACACGCACCATCAATGCTACCATTCCTTTTGTAATAATTGCATCACTATCGGCAGTGAAAATAATCTTACCATCTTTCAAGTCAGATTGCATCCATACTCTGGATTGACAACCTTTAATGAGTTTATCTTCTGTTTTATATTTATCTTCAATTATCGGTAACGATTTCCCCATATCAATAAGGTATTCATATTTACCCATCCAGTCTTCAAATAATTCAAACTCGTCTATTATCTCTTGTTCAATTTCCTCGATGCTCATATTAACTCAACATTTTAATTGCCCGTTCCAAGCCTTTAATAAACTCATCAATTTCTTCTTTTGTATTATAAAATGCAAAAGAAATACGAACAGCTCCTTGTATTCCGAAATGCTGCATTAGGGGCTGCGTGCAGTGATGACCTGTGCGAACTGCAATTCCCAACTGATCGAGGATTGTTCCTAAATCAAAGGAATGCAAACCTTTTATAACAAACGAAATAACAGATGCTTTGTTTGTTGCATCTCCAATTATTTTTATACCATTTATATTATGTAATGCATTTGTGGCATACATTAATAGTTCGTTTTCATAAGCGGCAATAGCATCCAGGCCAATTTCATTTACATAATCTATTGCAGTAGCCAAACCTATTCCACCTGCAACATGGGGTGTACCTGCTTCAAACTTTAATGGTAAATCTGCGTATTCTGTTTTTGCAAATGTTACCGTCTTTATTGTTCCGCCACCCACTTGATAAGGCGGCATTTCATTCAGATATTTTTCTTTACCATACAAGACTCCAACACCGGTGGGGCCAAATAATTTATGTCCGCTGAAACAATAGAAATCTGCATCCAACTCCTGAACATCTGCTTTTGTATGCGGTACAGCCTGTGCGCCATCAATTAATACAGGAATGTTTTTAGCATGAGCCAGTTCAATTATTTCTTTTATTGGATTTATTGTTCCGAGAACATTTGAAATATGCGTAACAGCAACAATCTTTGTTTTGCTGCTTAATAGTTTATTGTACTCATCCATCAGTAATTCTCCCGAATCATTGATAGGTATTACTTGCAGTATGGCTCCTTTTTCTTCACATAACTGTTGCCAAGGCAAAATGTTAGAGTGGTGTTCCATCTCCGAAATAATAATTTCATCACCTTTTGTAATATATTTCTTCCCGAAAGAATGTGCTACAAGGTTGATGGAATCAGTTGTTCCTTTAGTGAAAATTATTTCGTGAGCATGTTCTGCATTCAAATGTTTTTGAACCGTAATGCGTGCATTTTCATAAGCAACAGTTATTTCCTGACTTAATGTATGAACTCCGCGATGGATATTTGCATTTTGATATTCATAATACTTTTTCACTGCATCAATTACCTGAATAGGTTTTTGAGCGGTTGCGCCATTATCAAAATAAATAAGTGGTTTGCCGTTTACTTTTCGGGAAAGTATGGGAAATTGAGCACGAATTTTATTAATGTCGATAATATGCTTGTCTATGAAATTAACAGTGGTCATTTTAATGAACACAAAGGTAAGAATAATTCTAAATAAAAGGCGGTTGATAGAATAATAAAGAGTTTGAAGAGAATCACTCTCCATTAAATAT
Organism: uncultured Bacteroidota bacterium; assembly: GCA_903881065.1. Taxonomy (GTDB): domain Bacteria; phylum Bacteroidota; class Bacteroidia; order 2-12-FULL-35-15; family 2-12-FULL-35-15; genus 2-12-FULL-35-15. The sequence goes on along the minus strand of CAIRRW010000085.1, from coordinate 2,387 downwards.
TTTGCACGGGAAATGAATTGACTTAAGCGTATTTTAAAAAAGATATGTTATTTTGTAACTTTCCGAATGGGTAGTTCGTCATACTTTCAAAATCAATAAAAAAGGATACAAATGAATACGAGAATAAAAACATTGGTGGCAGGAGTTTTACTTAATATGTCAGCACTAGCAACGCTGGCTCAATCAAATAGAACGGTTGGAGATTTTACGGGCATAAAAGCAGGTGATGCTTTTAATATTGTGATTTCACAGAGCGATGCAAATGCTGTGAAAGTAGATGCTCCTGATAATTTGCAAAGCCAAATAAAAACGGAAGTGAAGGATGGTATTTTAAGTGTTTCGGCCGAAGGAAATATGAAAGGAGACAAAGATGTTACTATTTATATTAAAGCGAAAGCGTTGGCGAGCATTGATGTTTCGGGCTCGGCGGATGTAAAAACAGATAAACCGCTAACATCTGATAAGTTAATTGTGAAATCGAGCGGAGCTGGGGATGTAACATTGGAATTGAAGGCAAACGAGATAACAACCGATATATCAGGAGCAGGCGATGTTCATTTAAAAGGAACAGCTAATTTGCTTACAGCAGATGTGTCGGGCGCAGGCGATTTGAAGGCAAGCAATTTGGAAGCGGAGAAGGCGAACATAAAAGTGTCGGGCGCGGGGGACGCAAAGATTAATGTGAAACAGATTTTGGATGCTGATGTGTCGGGTGCAGGTTCTATTATTTATAAAGGTAATCCGGTGGAACGTAATGTGAATATTACCGGTGCAGGGTCGGTACGCGAAAGTAAAAGCGGAAACGGTGATGAAACGGCAAGTGATACCACTAAGTTTAAACTCGGTAAGAAAAAGTATATGATCATTGGCGATAATGATACTGATAAAAAGGGTTACCGTTCGCGTAAAGATTCGATGTCTGACCATAAAGATGATTTTAAACACTGGCGTGGATTTGAGATTGGTGTAAACGGGATGCTTGATTATAATAATACCTTGAACGTGGCTCCAGGTGCCAACTTCCTGGAACAAAACTATGCCAAGTCTTATCAAATAGGAGCTAATATATTTGAACATGATTTCCATTTGTATAAAAATTATATTAATCTGGTAACCGGTTTGGGTGTGGATTTTAATCATTATGCATTCAGCAACAGTACTTCTTTAAAAACAGATAGCAGCTCTTATCTGCGCGGAGTAAAGGATTCAATAAACTATAAGAAAAACAGTTTGAATGTAACGTATATTAAAGTGCCGCTAATGCTGGAGATTAATACCAGTTCGAATCCTCACAACAACTTTCATATTGCTGGAGGTATTGAGTTTGCTTATCGTATTCATTCGGTGTTGAAACAAAAATATGTGGCAGATGATGTTACGTACAGAGCGAAAGACCGTCAGGTATTTGATCTTAATCCATTCCGATATAGCGCCTTGCTGCGTATTGGTTACAATCGGGTTTCTGTGTTTGCTGATTATGGTTTGAACCGTTTGTTCGAAAAGAATAAAGGTCCGCAGGAATATCCATTTACAGTGGGAATTAATTTTACGATTTAATTTTTTGTTTGTTTAGTGATGGAACCGCCTGATGATTATTCATCGGGCGGTTTTGTTTTGGAGTGAACAGAAATAAATAGAAGAGTTGATTTATTTCTCTTCTTTAAACCAACCGCTATACATTATATAATTATTGGCAATGCGATTTATTTCGCCATTTATTAATTCCTGATTTATATCCTTTACTTTTTTCGCGGGAACGCCTGCATATATCACACCTGATTCCACCTTGGTGTTTTCGAGCACCACCGCACCGGCAGCAATAATAGTGTTGCTTCCTATTTCGCAGTTGTCCATTACTATTGCACCCATTCCTATCAATACATTATCATGTATGGTGCAGCCGTGTACCAAGGCATTGTGCCCTATTGATACGTTGTTGCCGATTATTGCTTTTGTTTTTTCGTACGTGCAATGTATCACAGCGCCATCCTGCACATTTACTTTATTGCCCATCCGAATGGAATTAACATCGCCGCGAACCACCGCATTGAACCAGATGCTGCATTGGTCGCCCATTATTACATCACCTACTATAGTTGAGTTTTCGGCAAGATAACAGTCGTTGCCAAACTTTGGATGGATACCTTTTACAGGTTTTATTAATGCCATAAAGTTTTAATATTGATTGAGTTTTATTTCTACAAACGTAAACAAATATACATCCCATTGTATAACTTTATTTCCATTTTCTTCCTCTCCTTTCGACGAATATTTTCAAAAGCGTGAAGAGGTGGGCGAACAGGAAGAGGTGGAAAAAAATAAAATCGTGCCAATTATTACGCCGCATTTACTTATTAACTATTGTAATTATTATTCGGCTTATCAGT
>CAIRRW010000084.1 GCA_903881065.1 uncultured Bacteroidota bacterium | reverse complement strand
TACGTATCAATGGTTGCCTGGCAATTATACTACTGCTTCTTTAAGTAATATGCAGGCGAATACTTATTCTGTTACTGTTACCGATGTCAATGGATGTCAGATTCAGAATAGTGTAACAATAGCACAACCATCTTCGGCATTGTCAGTTAGAGTATCATCATCTCCAGTATTATGTTTTGGCGGAGCCACCGGCAACGATTCTTCTTTTGTTTCGGGTGGCACAGCTCCATATTCATATACATGGATGCCGGGGAATGTGCATACTCAAAATTATTTAAATGTTTCGGCAGGCACTTATACGCTTACAGTTACTGATTTTAATGGATGTACCTCTGTTAATTCGGTTTCGGTAACACAGCCTCCTGCACTCACATTAACCACAAGTTCAATTAATTCTACCTGTAGTCTGCCAAACGGACAAGCTTTTGTGGTAGCAAGTGGCGGATCTATTCCCTCATTCTATCAATGGTCTCCTTCCGGCGGCACACATGATACAGCTACAGGGCTTTTGTCCGGTTCGTATACGGTTACGGTAACAGATGAAAATGGCTGTATAGCATCTCAATATGTTAACGTAAATGATTTTGCAGGGCCTAGTGTATCCATCGTTTCTTCTTCTAATGTGAGTTGTTCTGGAGGCAATAATGGATCAGCGACTGCCACAGTAAGCAGTGGGTCAGGGCCATTTACTTATCATTGGTCTCCTTATGGAGGAAATGGACCGATTGCCATAGGGCTTGGTGCCGGTATTTTCACACTTTTTGTTGTAGATACACATGGCTGTCAGTCGCTTGCAACCACCAGCCCGCCTATTTCTCAGCCTCCGCCATTAGTGCTTTCTGTGTCGTCAACCAATGTTACCTGTTATGAAGCTAGCAATGGAAGTGCAGCTGTTATTGCGTCAGGAGGGTCTCCAAATTATTCTTACTTATGGCTGCCTACCGGACATACTTCTGATACACTTAATAACATTACTTCAGGTAATTATTTTATTCAGGTTACCGATTCTCATAATTGTGTTACATTGGATACTGTAATTATTAACCAACCTACGCCAATAGTTTCAGCTGTAGCATCAACAAATAATGTTTCTTGTTTTGGCGGTAATAATGGCTCGGCAACCTTATTGGTAAATGGAGGTACTCCATTTTATAATTATAACTGGTTGCCGGTTGGAGGAAACGGCCCTACAGGTGTTGGCTTAACAGCAGGGTTATATACTATAAATGTAACAGATTATAATGGATGTGCCAGTACAGCCACAGTTGTAATAACTCAACCTACTCTTCCTCTTTCAGCTACGGGAACTACCAATGCTGCTAGTTGCTATGGTGGAAGCAATGGTTCAGCTACAGTAAATCCTAGTGGCGGCACACCTTCTTATTCCTATCAATGGTCTCCGTTAGGAGGTTCATCACAGATTGCTACCGGACTTGTTCAGGGGAATTACTTTGTACTAGTAACAGATTCACTCGGATGTCAAACAAATGTTTCGCTTGCTGTATCACAAGCAAATCAATTAAATATTTCGTTGAATGCAGTAAATTCCTCCTGCGGTCTGCCTAATGGTTCCATTTTATCTCAGGTTTCCAGCGGTACAGCTCCATTTAGTTATTTATGGTCGCCGGTAATATCTGTCAACGCTGATTTAAGTGGAGTAGGACAGGGGACATATACTTTACAGGTAACTGATTCCCATAACTGTACTATTAGAGATTCTGCAACCATTACCAACATACCAGGTCCGTCCGTATCTATTACATCTTCAAGTCCTGTTTCATGTTTTGGTGGTAGCAATGGTGTTGCAATCGCTCAGATAACTCAGGGTACTTCTCCTTATTCAATTAACTGGTTGCCATTTGGCGGCTCTAATTTAGTTGCATCCTCTCTTACAGCAGGAACATACTCTGTAAATGTTATTGATGCTTTGGGATGTATTGCAGCAGCGACCACCACAATTGCTGGTCCGACAGGTTTAAGCATAGGCGTAAGTGGAACAACAAATGTATCCTGCTTTGGTGGTACTAATGGAAGTATATCCGTGGCTGCATCTGGTGGTACCCCAAATTATAGTTATTTATGGTCTCCTATTTCTTCAGCTTCCCCTTCAGTAAATAATCTTTCTGCTGGAAGTTATACGGTTACAGTATTAGACCAAAATAGTTGTACTGCTTCTGTTTCGGTAAATGTTACACAACCAACAGTTCTTTCATCAACCATTACATCAACTGCCAATCCTGTTTGTTACAATGGAACAGGAAGTGCTTCTGTAATTGGAGTTGGCGGAACTATACCTTATACATATTCTTGGGCAACTTCACCTATTCAGACAGGGAGTACAGTAAATAATATTCATGCAGGTTCAACAACAGTAACGATTACTGATGGAAACGGATGTACTTCTACCAATAACGCATTAATAACCCAACCACCACAAGTAATAACTTTCGCAGGGCATAATGACACTATGTGTCTTGGTTCTTTTGGTGTACTAAGTGCTACAGCAACTGGCAGTAGTGGGAACTACGTATACACCTGGTTGCCTTCAGGTGTTAATAATTCAGGTTCGCTAACAGTTTCACCAAGTGTAAATACAACCTACACTGTTACTGCAATGGATCAAAACGGATGTGTTGGAACATCGGCGACAATACAGGCAATTGTTTATACATTAGTTCAAGCGAACCTTTCCGTATCTGGTTCAACACAGGTATGTGCAGGTGCGAGCACGCAAATAGGTGCTCAAGTTGCCGGCAATTCAGGTCCCGTAACTTATCTGTGGAATCATAATCTGGGAACTGCACCCGGTCCAATAACTGTTGCTCCTACCCAACCAACAACTTATATTGTTACTGTTACCAATTCATGTGGTGTTTCTATTCGGGATTCTGTCCACATTTCAATTACTCCTCCTCCAACTATTGTAATTGCAACAGATACAACAAAAATCTGTGTCCCCAGCTATATTCAATTTTTCGATCATTCTATTACTGGTAATATTAATGACCCAATTACTTCTTGGCTCTGGAATTTTGGTGATGGAACTTTCTCCACTTTACAAAATCCTTCACATTTGTATAATAATCCGGGAGCCTATCCGGTAAATTTGACGGTTACTACTTCAGGCGGATGTACTAACAATAATACATCAGGTCCATATATGATTTATGCATATCCTCGGCCAATAGCTGCATTTTCACTTAATTCAACTAGCCTTGATGTTCCTTATGATCATTTAATCTGTACAAATCAATCAGTGGATGCGGTAGTTTATTATTGGAATTTTGGCGATGGTGGAATATCTTCTGCAGTAAGCCCAACTTATACTTATAATGATGTGGGTGTATATTCCATAGAACTTATTGTTACCTCACAGTATGGGTGTAAGGATACTGCTTATTCTGAAGTTACAACAAATGCAAATGTTACTTTTCCTACTGCATTTACTCCAAATACTAGCGGGTCAACTGGAGGATATTATAATCCTGCTGCACTGGATAATGATATTTTCTTTCCTTATACAACAGGTGTTTCTGAATATAAATTACAAATATTCAACAGGTGGGGGGAATTAATCTTTGAAACTTTCGATATTAAACAGGGGTGGGACGGATATTATCATGGTAGATTATGTCAGCTTGATGTATATGTGTGGAAAGCAGATATTAAATTTAATAACGGTAAAAAATTTAGCAAAAGTGGGGATATTACATTATTGCGATAGGAAAATATTTTTGTTTGTAGGGCTTATGCTTATAGCTATTCCTTATTGGGGACAATCGACTCCGCATTTGGATAAGAAATTGTTTTTTGAGGCGGATGAATCCTTTGAGATGTCTGATTATCTTAGTGCAATGACTATTTATGAGAAATTATTCCTACAGGATAGCACAAATAGTGAAATAAATTATAAACTCGGCATTTGCAAATTCGAATTAAAAGCCTATAAAAATAAAGCAAAAGAAAATTTTGACAAGGTGAATATAAATGATTTTCCGGAAACAAACTATTATCTCGGGCTGCTTAATCATTCACTCTCTCGTTTTGATAAAGCAAAGGACTGCTTTAAGCAATACCTAAGTACAAAAGGAGAAAAGGAGCACACTGCGAAAGAAATTAACGATTTGCTGATTAAGTGTTATAATGCTGAGTACATGGAATCAACATCAAATAATTTTATTCAAATTGAAAATCTAGGAAATAAAATTAATACAGAGTATCCTGAATATGCACCTTTGATTCCTGCTGATGAAAAATTTATGTTGTTTACTTCGAGGCGAAAAAATAATGTTTGGCCGCAAAAGGATATCAATGGTGAATATTATGAAGACATTTATATGTCGGAAAGAAAAGGAAATGAATGGCAAATTCCAGTGATGCTCGATACTGTAATTAATACCGCACTGCATGATGCATGCACAGGGTTATCTGCCAATGGGGAGAAAATGTTGATGTACCGAACCAGTAAAGATTTAAAAAGCGGTGATATATATGAAAGTAATTATATGAACGGTAAATGGTCGAAGCCGTCCATGTTAGGCACTACTGTAAATTCTGAGGGATATCTTGAATCGAGTGCATGCTATTCTGCTGATGGAAACATGATTTTCTTTTCGAGTAATCGACCTGGAGGATATGGTGGAATGGATTTATATATGGCAAGAAAACTTGATAATGGTAAATGGGGAGAACCATTTAATTTGGGACCAACTATTAATACCGAATATAATGAGGATGCTCCATTTGTGGATCCGGAAGGAACTACAATATATTTTAGTTCTCAAGGTCATAAAAATATGGGAGGGTACGATATATTTAAATCTAAATTTGATGAAAGAGGAGTTTTTACAGAGCCAGAAAATCTAGGCTGTCCAATAAATACTGTCAATGATGATATTTTCTTTGTAATTAATACGGATAATTCTATGGGGTACTTATCTTCTGAACGCGAAGGAGGTTTTGGTTCACAGGATATTTACAGTGTTTATTTTGGTGATAATGGTAAAGAGATGAAAGCTTTTGATATTCATATTCATGATGAGTCGGATTCACTGATAAGCAAATCGGAAATTACGTTGATAGATCCTAGAACAAAGAAAGAAATAGGATATTATAAATCAAATTGGGATACAGGAAAAATTTTAATTATCTCAAATTCAAAACAAAAATATAACATGGTGATTGAGGCTAGGGGCTACAAAACAAAGGTTTTTGATAATTATAGTTTTGATACCAGTAACGATTTAATATTTAAACTATCAACTGCTAAACCATGAAGATGCAATTCAAAATAATAGTTTTTGCATTGATATTGTATGTCAACATTGGTGCATCTGTTGCACAGGATATGCACTTTACGCAATTTTATTCGTCACCTTTATATCTTAATCCTGCATTCACAGGTGCGAATGTATGCTCACGTGTAGCACTTACTTATCGTAATCAATGGCCTGGAATTTCAACTGCTTACAAATCATATTTATTTTCAGCCGACCATTATCTCGATAAATATCACTTAGGAATTGGGATGCTGTTAGGTAATGATGAGGCAGGTACAGGTCAGTTACGTACTACAATAGTTGTTCCTTCTGTTGCATATGAAGCTAGGTTAAATAAGACTATTGCTGTAAGGTTAGGTGTTCAACCAGGAATTGGAATGAGAAGTATTAATTTCAATAATCTTCTTTTCGGCGATCAGATTGCACGTGGTGGAAATGTGCCAACTATTGAAAATCCTATTCATTCAAAAACTTATTTTGATGCTAATGCAGGAGCGCTTATTTATACAAATAATGCATGGGTAGGTATTTCCATTTTTCATATTAATCGACCTAATGAATCATTAACCGGAGATGTGGCAAAATTGCCTGTGAAATTTACGTTGCAAGGAGGATACAAGTTTCCATTAAGTGATAAAAATGAGAAGGATGAATTTCAGCAGAAGTCTATTACTACAGCAGTTCATATAATGGGTCAAAGTAAGTTCGATCAGATGGATATTGGCGGGTATTATTCTCAATACAAATTCAGTCTTGGAATCTGGTATAGGGGAATACCATTAGTAAAGGCATATAAACCAGGCTATCCAAACAATGATGCAATTTCTATAGTTATAGGTTTTCAGACTAAACGCATGTACATTGGCTATAGTTATGATATAACCATTTCTAATCTTTCGAACATATCAAATGGAGCGCACGAAGTTTCCATTTCATATCAATTGTGTAAGCCAAAGAAAAAGAAAAAATACCGCACCCAGCTTGCTTGTCCTAAGTTTTAAAAAAAGCGACTATAGATTTTCATAATGGCAGGATGAAGCTTTGTTGTTGTAAGATATTGGCTTGTCATCGTATGATATTATTATTATACCCTACAATGAAACAACATTATAGTATGATATTATTTTGTTATCGTTTGATATTGTGGTTGTATCGTGCAATGAAGCTTTGTCATTGGGCGAAATTGTCTTGTTATCGTTCGATAATATCTTGTCATCACATCAAGCAACCTCGTTCTTGGATGGTAATGTCAAGTTATCGTACAATAATTATATTAATTTGGATCGATAACTAAGATTAAGGAACTAAAAATCAAATCGCTTTCGTTCAATAATACCACCGCCTACCAAGTCATCGCCTTCATAAAATACTGCAGATTGTCCGGGAGCAATGGCAGAAACAGGGTTATGAAACAGAACATTCAGCTTATCATTTTCATGTGTGATGGTCGACATACTACCAGGGTCTTTATATCTGATTTTTGTTAATGTCTCAAAATTATCGGGTAGAGAAGCATATTTAATAAGATTGAATTTACTCACCACCATCTGTTGTTCTTCCAAATCGTCTATCGAGCCAAGTACTACGGTGTTTGTCTCTGGTACAATTTCCAGAACGTGCAATGGTTCCCCAACAGCTATTTCCAAACCTCTTCTCTGTCCGATGGTATAAAAGGGATATCCTTTATGTTTGCCAAGTATTTTGCCGGAGCGGTCAACAAAGTTTCCTCCATCAACGCGTTTTTCGAGCCCTTCCACCTTACGTTTCAAAAATCCACGATAATCATTGTCAGGCACAAAACAGATTTCGTAGCTCTCGCTTTTATTAGCTAAATCGATATATCCATTATCGGTGGCCATTTGTTTTATTTCCGATTTTCTATAATTCTGTAGCGGAAACAACGTGCGTTTCAAACTATCTTGAGTCAATCCCCAGAGCACATAACTTTGATCTTTGGTGGAATCAAGTCCTTTTGAAATAACGTATCGGTTTTTCTCTTCTCTTATCCGTGCATAATGTCCAGTGGCAATAAATTCACAATCCAACATATCGGCACGTTTAAGCAAAGCTTCCCACTTAATATGTGTATTGCACAGGACGCATGGGTTTGGTGTGCGTCCCGCTAGGTATTCCTCTACAAAGTTATCTATAATGTAATTTCCAAACTCATTGCGTATATCCAGAATAAAATGAGGAAACCCAAGATTTACCGCCAGCATTCGTGCATCATTTATCGAATCTAAACTGCAACAACCTGTTTCTTTGCTGCTACCTCCCGAAGTAGCATAGTCCCATGTTTTCATGGTTATTCCTACCACTTCATATCCTTGTTCATGAAGTAGTAAAGCCGCAATAGAACTATCTATTCCTCCACTCATTGCCAATAACACCTTCCCTTTTTTACTCATTGCTATTTGACTTTATTTTGGTTGAGTTCCATCTGTAAAAGGGTCTTTCATTTCTGAATTCTCGTTTTGTTTTTTTGCTTTCTCCATTTCTTCATTACTGATATAATCTTTCCGCGGACTCAAATCAACACCTTTCTCAAATTTATCAATTCGTTGTATTGTTCCGTCTTCTTTGTAATATTTCCATTCTCCATCTTTTACATCATGAAGGTAAACACCTTCGGCCTGTTTTGTTCCAGAGGAATAATAATAAGTTATTTTACCTTCAACTTTATCATCAATCATTTGTCCATTGTATTTTAATTGTCCGTTATCAAAATACTTCCTAACCTGACCATTCAGTTTTCCTTCTTTCCACATTTTCTCCTCAGCTAATTCGCCTGATGAATAATATACTCTGCAATTACCATTCTTAATACCATTGACATAAATTTCATCAGCAATTACTTTTCCTTCGTCGTTATAAAATTTCCAAATACTGTCCTTTTTTTGATCTATATATTTGCCTTCTCCTGTTAATTTACCTCCCAAGTCAAACATCTTTGCATGTGCAACTTTTCCTTTCTCCGAAAAAATCAAGATGGAACGCTGCTCACCAATTTCATAAAAATAGATAAATTTACCTACGGGATAATTATCTACAAAATTACCATCGTAGACTTTCTTATGTTTATCATCGAATTTTATCCAATGTCCTTGTTTCTTGCCCGTTGAATCCGTTTTATTGGGAGCATCCTGAGCATTGGCAAATGGTGAAATAAATAATATTAATAGAAGGATGTATGTTTTTAACTTAATCATAAGTGAAATTATAATAAAATAACGCTTTTAGATATAAAAGATACAGTTAATAAATCTCAATACTTTACATCTATAAATATGCAAAAGTACTAAATTTTGTCAGAGAGATTTTTGTAAATAGAGTTTAAGTGTTGTATGAATAGATGTGAGTAGCAAAGGAAATCTATAATAATGAATGATGCAAATCTTCAACACCTTTAACAAAGGTACTCCACAAAAATCTTTTCTTTTCATCCATAATATTCGCGATGAAGAGTTCTTCCTTATCATGTGCATAAAATTCAACAATAAAGTTTGCTATTGAAACAGGATTGATTGCAGACACATAACCAACTTTATTGTGAGCTACTATTTCGGGCAAGCCACCAACATTTGTAACCAACATTGGTTTGTCAAAGTGGTAGGCAATTTGAGTAACTCCACTTTGTGTAGCATGTCGGTAAGGCTGTACTGCCATGTCGCATGCACAAAAGTAATATCGTACTTCTTCTGATGGGATATATCTTGTATGAAGTATTACTGATACTTCCAAACTGTGTTTCTTAATAATTTCATTATAGGGTGACGCATCTTCATAATATTCACCAGCAACAATTAGTTTTACACCCAACTCTTTCACCCGTTTATCACCCATTGCTTCTAGTAGTATATCTAATCCTTTATAATTTCTTATAAAGCCAAAAAATAGAATATGTTTATCATCAGGATTCAGATTTAGATGTTTTAAGGCAACTGACTTTTCAACTCTTTCACCAAAAATATCATAAATGGGGTGAGGGAGGAAAATTTTATTTTTATTAGCAGTAAATTCATTCAGGTCATTTAAGACAGACTTAGACATGACAATGAACCCATCAATTTGTTTAACAAAATATTTAGTTAATATTTCGTCACCTATTCTGCTCTCGTGTGGAATGACATTATCTGTAATTGCAATAATCTTTATTGCTGTTCCTTTTTTAATACGTTTAGCAATTGTTCCCAAGCATGCTCCCATAAATGGCAACCAATAACGCAAGATAACATAGTCTGGATTTTCACTTTTTATATAATTTGCAACTTTTATCCAATTAATAGGATTGATAGAATTTATTTTTGTTTCAATAATAATATCATTGGGCTCTTTTCCATTTTCAAACTGTGTTTTTCCTGGAAATAAAAAACTAGGATATTGCAATGAGAACGAAATGATTTTGGTTTCATTGCCAGCGTTATTCATTGCTCTGCAAAGTGCTTCATTAAAGTTAGCAATACCTCCGCGAAGAGGATATGCTGGGCCAACAATAATTACCTTCTTTTTTTTTGAATTCATCGAATGCAAAGATAAGCTATTTGAATGGACAAGAGAAGTTGAAAAAATGAATGTAATATGTTGAAATGAAGCAACTACTTATTTTCTGCAAGTAGTGTGTTAGTAAAGAAAATCGATGTTACTCAAGTATGAATCGAAATTTATTTCATAATATCGTTTATCAAAATCAACCTCAGATTCTACTTTGTCATTATAACCAAGCCTAACAATTTTAATGTCATCAATAATAACAGGTAAGTAACTAATTGAAAAATTTAATTTGGGATTAAAAGTTGTATCATTCATTTGGTTTTTAATACTGAGTTTAATATCCTCAATTGAATTACCAAATGGAAGAAAACATGAGTAAAGAGAAGGTTCTGATATTTCGATTTTCTTGTTAAATCTAAATGCTTTTGGAAAAAGATGCCTTATTTGATTTGATGTAAAAACAAAATACTCCATGCAGTTTACTTGTAAGGGTACCCCTTCTTCATCTTTTGATTTTCGAGTAAAAAAATCAACAAACAGAATATATTTGGTTTTTTGAATTATTATTGAATAAAACTTAAGTTTATGCGTATGATTAAACTGTTTCCATTCTTTTGTTACAATTTGTTCGTAGCCATGTAATAAATTAAAGACTCCAATCTCTTCAATTTCAATGCCTGTATTGTTCTCTTGTCTTTTTA
>CAIRRW010000083.1 GCA_903881065.1 uncultured Bacteroidota bacterium | reverse complement strand
TTACTGCCAACTAATACGTACATCTGAATATGTTAAGAATTATACGAGTATAAAGAAGACGTTGGATTATATGGATGTTTTCTCAAAAGGAATTGAAAGAAGAAAAGCAACTGACTCATTTTATATGAAGCCTTTTCTTAATTTGGAATATAAGCGCTTGCTGAAGTATGAGAATAAAGTGTTTGATTATTTCGACACTAAAACAATAATTACCGAACAGGATAAAAGTTTTATTCCTCATCCTAAAAGACAGGAAATAAAAGTTATTCCAAATGGAGTAGATTCTGATTATTTTATCCCAATAGATTTAGAAAAGAAATATGACTTGCTCTTTAATGGCAATATGAACTATCCGCCAAATGTTGAGAGTGTAGAATATCTTGTAAATGAAATAATGCCTTTAATTTGGCAAACACTACCTAATACAAGTTTACTTATCTCTGGTGCATCTCCTAATAAAAGAGTTTTGGATCTAAAGTCGAATAGGGTAGAAGTTAGTGGATGGGTAGAGGATATACGTGATAGCTTTGCACAGTCTAAAATATTAGTAGCTCCAATGCAGATAAGTATTGGACTGCAAAATAAATTACTTGAAGCAATGGCAATGCAACTCCCATGCGTCACCTCTGCTCTTGCAAATAATGCTTTAGGGGCAAAACATAACTTTCAAATAATGGTTGCTGATACACCAGTACAATATGCTGACTATATTGTTGAATTGTTGCAGAACCCTCAAAAGTCAAAAGAGATTGGGCTTAATGGTTATCGCTTTGTGATAAACAACTTCAATTGGAGTAGTACTACAAATCTACTTGAAAAAATAATTACTGGTAAATAATGTTTTCTTGAAATGAAAATTCTATTGCTCGATAATTATGATAGTTTCACTTTTAATCTTATACATTATATAGAATCAGTTAGCGAGGTAACTATTGATGTTTTTCGAAATGATGAAATTTCTGTCGAAGCAATAAATGTGTATGATAAAATATTGCTTTCCCCAGGAGCAGGCCTTCCTTTGGATGCTGGAGTAATGCCTCAGCTTATAAAAACTTACTATGGAACTAAAAGTATTTTAGGTGTATGTTTAGGGCATCAGGCTATTGCAGTAGCTTTTGGTGCACAATTAATTAATAAAGAAGAAGTATTGCATGGAGTAAATGTGCCGATAATAATTACAAAAGATGATATATTATTTAAAGGGATACCTCAATCATTTAATGTTGGGTGTTATTTTTCGTGGATGGTAAATAATAAGAATTTTTCTGAAGAACTTGAAGTTACAGCTGTTGATATATATGGTAATTGTATGGCACTGCGTCATAAGGAATTTGATGTAAGAGGAATTCAGTTTCATCCTGAAAGTGTTTTGTCTGAATATGGTAAGGAGATTATGAATAATTGGATTAATAACTGATGACCAGAAATTTTAGTATTAAATTCCTAAAATGAATATTACTTTTAAAAAATCATCAGAAAAGGATATTTCGGTTATTGCTTTTTTAGCAGTAAAAATATGGAACGAACATTACACTTCTATTATTTCAAAAGAACAGATAGATTACATGCTTGCCAAAATGTATTCTGCCGAAAGTTTATTAAATCAAATGAACGAAGAGCATCAGTTTACTTTGGTTTATTGTAATAATGTGGCAGTAGGATATATTTCATTAAGCTCAAATGATGGAAAGAATTTTTTCATAAATAAATTTTATGTCGATGTTACAGAACATAGAAAAGGGATCGGTTCAAGATTATTTGAACATATTTTAATGCAACTACCAAAATATTGCATTATTGAATTGGCAGTTAATCGTGAAAATTATAAAGCCATTAACTTCTATTTTAAACAAGGCTTTATTATAAAGCATACTCTCGATATTGATATTGGTGGAGGATTTTATATGAATGATTTTTTGATGGTTAGGAAATAACTATTGGAATATCCAAAAAAGAAAAGCTCCGCATTTCTGCGGAGCTAAACCTAACCAACATGAAAGAATAAAAGGCTACCATACCTCTTATTCCGGAGCAAAAGTATGTAGAATAAAATTAATTCCACCTCTAAATATTTAATATTCATCGTTATTTTTATTTTAATGGATTAAACTAGTATAAATGTCAAATCTGATGGGTTTTAAAACTCCTTTTGTCTGATTGGTTGGCGTAAGTTTTTATTATTTACTTATTAACAAACCAATAATTCGTAATTCTGGCGCATTAGTCAGTCTATCGTTCTCCTTAAGTTTTCCATACCAACACAAAAGCTGGAATACCCACCATTATTTATAAAAAGATTTAACCAGTTAAAAAAACTCATCTTGTTTTCTCGCCCCTCAAAATCCATTTCTCCCATCAATTATTAATTATTACATAAAGTCATAAATTTTCTACTGTACTCAAGTATAGTACCTGCCAACTCTTTATTATAGTACTTTTGTACTGTAGAAAGATTTCTAATCCTATGGACAGAAAACATTTTTTTAAAACGTTAGCTTTAATCCCTTTAACTGGCACAGCAATGAAACTCAATGAACTTAACAAGATAACTACTACTTTTGACAACACCGATAAAATGCCGGTATTGTTTTTAGGGCATGGTAGCCCAATGAATGCCATTGAAGAAAATGAATTTTCAATCGGATTCCGTAACGTTGGCAAGTCGATTACTAAACCCAATGCTATCCTTTGTGTATCTGCACATTGGGAAACACGCGGAACTTATATTACTGCAATGGAAAAGCCCAAAACAATACATGATTTTGGAGGCTTTCCTCAAGCATTATTTGATGTTCAGTATCCTGCACCCGGCAATCCAGCATTAGCTAAAGAAACTAAAAGCATCATCAAAAAAACAGAAGTTGGATTGGATGAATCTTGGGGATTAGATCATGGTTGCTGGAGTGTAGTTAAAAATATGTATCCTGCCGCTGATGCTCCGGTTATTCAATTGAGCCTTGATTATAATCAGACACCTCAGTATCATTACGAATTAGCTAAAGAACTTGCTTCACTCCGCAATAAAGGTGTACTTATCATCGGCAGCGGAAACATGGTACATAACCTCGGAATGATTGCCTGGGATAAATTAAACACCTCAGATTATGGCTACGATTGGGCAATTGAAGCGAATGATAAAATGAAGAAATATATTCTTGACAACGACCATCAATCATTAATAAATTATAAATCGCATGGTAAAGCCTGGGAGCTTGCAATTCCTACACCTGATCATTATTTGCCATTATTATATACACTGGCATTAAAGGAAGAAAATGAGAAGGTAAATTTCTTTAATGATAAAGCCGTTGCTGGTTCCCTAACAATGACGTCCGTAAAGATTGGATAAGACCTAAAAAAAACAAATCCCGCTCCTTTAAGGAACGGGATTTGTTTTTTATCATTTATTCTTTTACTGAAATACTATGAAGATATTTAACTTCAGTTTTATAATTTATATTACTAATACCCGAAAATATCCTGAAGCGTAAGATACGTTACTTTACCATACGATTCAAGAGTTTTCATATCAAGCCCGTCTTTTTTGCCAAGTACAAGCGTAGTATATTGTTTGCCTTTTACATGTTTATCTTCAAACGCTTTTACATCGGCAATTGTCATTGTCGGCACCCGTTTGAAAACATCCCTGCGTATATCATAATCGAGCCCCAGACGTTTTGCATTTTCATAATTGAATAAAATCGCCGCTTTTGTAATACGCTCGGAGCGGATTCCCTGAAGAATTTCTTCTTTACTTGCTTTAAAATTGTTCTCTGCTTCCGGCATTTTATTAATCAAATCAGCCATTCCTTTCATTGCTTCCGGTAATTTATCGGCTTGTGTACCAATATAGGAGAACACATAATTGTATTCATTTTTTTTGCGTGGAGTTGAATAGCCTGAATATACTGAATATGCAAGTGCTTTCGATTCTCTCATTTCCTGAAACACTACCGAAGACATTCCACTGCCAAAATACGTATTAAACATTCGTGCTGCAGGCGCATCAGCTTTCTCATACAATCCATCTTTCGATAATTGTATAATCTCCGCCTGCTTCATATCATAATCAACTACATAAACATTTGTATTAGCATCCGGTCTTTTGAAATCTACCGGAGCAGGCACTGGTGTTAGCTTTGCCGGAACTTTATGCAGTTGATTCAATGTTTTAGCAAGCGCAGCCTCACTGTCATTTCCATAATATAATATGTGATGTTCATACGAAGTAATTTTATTGATGATTGAAATCAATTCATTCGAATTTAATTTTTTCAATTCATCAGCCGATAATATATTAGTATGCGGCGACAGCTTGCCATATATTCCGTAGTTATACAAGCCACTCCACAAAATTTCATCCTTGCTCAATTTCGCATCTTCGCGCTTCTTCAAAATATCACCAATTAAATTCTTCAATGCTTCATCATTCGGCTGAGCATTCGCCAGCATATCTTCAAATAAAGCAGTTGCTTTTGCAAAGTTTTCTGTCAAACCTCTAAGCACAACATATATCTGGTCTTCTCCTGCGAACACATCAAACGAGCATCCCAATTGATAAAACTGCTGTTGAACTTCCGCAGCTTTTAATGTTTTTGTTCCAAGAAATTTAAGATAGTTGATTGCCACAGATAATTTTTTATCATTATTAGTTCCCATGTCCAGAACATAATACATGTCAAACGTTTTATTTTCCGTATTGGCATTGTATAATACAGGTACGCCGCTCGCAAGGTTAAACTTCTTTATGTCCTTATCATAATCCAAAAACACTGGTTCAATATCTTTTGTTGGAGTTTTTATTATCCCCTTTACAAAATCACTCTGGTCATTCCTGTTCACTTCCACAGGAGTGATAGCAGGCTTTTCTACCTTCAGCACACTTTTATCTTCACCAGTTCGTTTATACACAACCACATAATTATTCGTATAGTTTTTCTTCACAAAATCAATCACCTGTTGCTTGGTAATTTTCGATAAACGATTAATCGTTTCCACTTCAAACTTCCAATCCTGACCTTTTATAAACGCATTTACAAACGCATTTGCACGTACCGCATTGCTTTCATATTGTTTCGTTTCCTGATATTTCATGTCAGTAATCACCGCACTAATCAACCAATCCGGGAAATCACCTTTCTTCAATTTTTCAATCTGCTCAAGCAACAAATCCCTTACCTCTTCCAGCTTTTGCCCTTCCTTCGGAGAAGCACTTAATATATGTGCCGAATAATCTTTGAAAGACATCGAAAATGAACCACCGTCAATCACCTTCTGCTGTTGGTTTAGGTTCAAATCAATCAATCCAGCTTTACCGTTCGACAGCAAACTGCTTACCAAATTTATCATATCCGCATCCGTACTTCCTTCGCCGGCAAAGCGATAGCCAATATTTATATTTTCAGCATCAGGTCCAAGCACTTCTTTTACAACAGGCGAAGTAATCGGCTTTTCAACAATAGGCTTATATTCCGGAACAGGTCTGCGTTGCCAGCTGCTGAATTTTTTATCAATCAACTTAATAGTAGCATCAGGGTCAAAGTCGCCCGAAATACAGATTGCCATATTATTCGGTACATAATAATTATGATAATATTCCTTAATCTTCGTCAGCGACGGATTTTTAAGATGCTCAATAGTACCAATCGTCGTTTGCGAACCGTAAGTATTCACAGGCCACAACCCTGCAAACAAAGCCTCCCAGGCTTTCTCCCCGTCATTATCAAGCCCCCTGTTTTTCTCCTCATACACAGCCTCCAGTTCCGTATGAAACAATCTCATCTGCGGATTCCTGAAACGCTCCGCCTCAATCGTAGTCCAGTTCTCCAACTGATTCGACGGCACATCATCCTGATAAACCGTCTCCTCCAGCCACGTATGCGCATTCGTACCCTTTGCACCTATCGTCGACATCATTTTATCATACTCATTCGCAATCGCAAACTTCGATGCATACCCCGAAATACTATCAATCTGATGATAAATCGCCTTCCGTTTTGCCACATCCGTCGTCTTTCGGTACACCTCATACAAAGCCTCAATTTTATCCAGCTCCGGTTTCTCCTTCCCATATTCCTTACTGCCATACGTATCAGTCCCCTTGAACAGCATATGCTCCAGATAGTGCGCCAAACCAGTCGCATCAGCCGGGTCATTCTTGCTTCCCGCTCTCGTAGCAATATACGTCTGTATCCGCGGCGCATTTTTATACACAGTCATATAAACTTTAAGTCCATTGTCAAGCGTATAAATCCTTGCATTCAACGGGTCATTCGGCACACTTTCATATTTATAAGTCTTCTCCGAAACCTGCGCAACACCGCCCGCAACAAACATTACCGCAAACAAAAATGCGATACCAATTCTTAACGATACTCCTTTTTTCATGTTTATAGTTTTATAATTTCGCGTAAAAGTAGAACTATTTATCATACCTGCAACTCATTAATCAATTCACATACCTCAGTTCATCCCCATTTTATAATACCATCAACAGAAACAGCACAATACAAATTCTTTTTTCAGACACTGAGCATCGGTCATTGAGCTTGTCGAAATGTCGAAGGATGGGCGAATCAAGTTCCTGCCATCCATCAAGTTCCACCCCGCCCACACGCGGTATCTTTTTTTCTTTTATTTTTTCGCTGCGCGGCAATGGCAAAAAAAGGATACTTCACGCGGGTCGGGCGCAGTTGCCAGTTCATCGTTCTCCTCAAGTTTTCCATCCCAACACAAAAACCTGACAAGCTAT
>CAIRRW010000082.1 GCA_903881065.1 uncultured Bacteroidota bacterium | reverse complement strand
GTATTAGTTCTCTTATAAATGAAAATGGAAATCACATAGATTATACTTTAATGAAAAAATATAAATCTGTTTTCTTTTTTTGTTTACCACAAGGAAAAGGAATTGCACCAGCATACCAATTCCAATCAATTGCTTTAGCAGAAGGATTTAAGAAACTTTCAATAAGCATCTATTCAAATATAAATTATTGGAAGACAAATTTTTATTCTGACGAATATTTATTTAATTTCAATCCCAATATAAAACCTTGGGATTGCGACATTGTGATTATTCCCCATCAATGGTATACTTATGGGAAGGATTTACCATTAGAAGAATTAAGAAATGCAAAAAACAGTAAAAAAATTTTGATTGATATTGGTGATGGGTTGTTTTCTCCTGCGTTTAATGAGGACGCAAGAATATTCGATTTAATACTAAAACAAAAAACAAAGGGCATAGAATATCCAAAGAACTGTAGATTTCCTTGGATTTTTGGACTCACTGAAGAGCTAATTGAAATTACGAATAATCCCCCTTCTTTTAAAGAAAGAAAAAAAACAATTGCGGTGAATTTCAGAAATAATCATTCTGTAAGAAATTTGGCAAAATTGAACTTTGTAGATAAAATAAATGACATATTAGAACCAGATGGAACATTTGAAAATTTTGACTTTTCTCAGTATGACCTCGAAAAAGTTAGACCTCAAAATTATCAAGATTTATTTTCCATTCAATCAGGTGGAAGACATAACATATATTATATAACTCGAATGAAAAACTCAATGGCTTGTGCAGCTTTTGGTGGAGTTTTTATGTTGGGGAATAATAAAGAAAATAACGAATTTTATCATTCTCTAGCTAACTACTTTATTAGTGGGAGAAGTGGAGGGAAAATAACAAAAGTGCTGAAAAAGTTATCACTGCAAATTTCACATACTTATAATTTATTTCAATGGGATAGTTGGCGTTTTTGGGAATCACTTGCTTGTGGCTGTGTAACATTCCATTTGGATTTTGACAAATATGGCATAATACTGCCTATAATGCCAATTAATTGGGTTCATTATATTGGAATTGACTTATTAAATCCACAAGAAAGCATAAAAAGAATTAAATCAATGAGCATTGAAGATTTAGAAAAAATAGGGATGAATGGAAGAGAATGGGCATTAACAAATTATTCTCCAGAAGCAGTAGCAAAATTATTTTTGTCCTATTTGTAATTTTTATTCTTATTAATTTGGAATTGCGAAAAAATTTAATTTTGTAGTTTTATCGCAAAAAAATTCTAAGACATTGATAGATATTTGACTTATAAATCCATCGTTATCTGCGAATCATTTTCACCCCCTTTTTTCTTCTCCTTAATATTCTTTTTTTCTTCCGAAGGCAATTTGATTTCCGAGTTAATTTGCTGGTCAATTGAAATAATTGGTTTGTCAGGTTTCTTTTCTTCCGTTGTAGATTTCTTTAAGGCTTCGAGTGGAGAAAGTCCGCTTTCTTCAAATTCTTCCAGAATCTCTTCTTCTATTGGCATTTCCTCAGGAGGTAATAAATTTATTTCTTTCACTTTTGAATACGAAAGTTTGTTTCCTTTAGCCTTCAATCCTTTTACTTCAATAAAATCAAATAATTTAATTTGCTGGTCAGGTAGTTCCTTGTCTTTTATTTTGCTGAATTTCACCTCTACTATAGGCAAAGCATCAGTAGTAACAATCTCCAAACGCGAACCTTCCGACTCCGATATAAACAATACTTTTTTATCTGATGGCTCCACAAGGAAACGCTTTACAAAATATGTTTTTGATTCTCCATCAAGATAAATCGCAGATACCGGTCGCGTAGGATTAAACTTTTCTATCACCACCATATCTTCATCAAAATGTGTTGCCAAATCAAAGCCTGTCAATCTGTAAGTTCCCGATTGAGTGATACACAATATCTTATCCGTAGGTCCGAAACTGCCAAGGAAAGTACCTCGTTTATCCGTATTTAAGCGTTGAACAGTATCGTCAAAATATACATCAATGGCACCTAAAGTAGATACACCTTTTTGCTTTAGTATTATTTTTCTAACCGGATATTTTGTTACTGTATTCCCAAGCGATCCGCGTGTTCTTATGGCAAGGTCGGCAAAATTAAGATCCCATTGTACTTTACGTAAACCGGCCATTGGCTTCAACTGCACCTCCACTATTTCCGATTCTCCATTAGGATTGGCTGTGAAATATAGTACTTCCGAACCTTTTGTTCCTTTGGTCAAATCATATTGTTTGTCACGGGTGGTACCTGTCACTGGGAAACGTTTCATAAACACTGACCCGTTTTTTCCATCACGATATATCATATTATATACCGTACGTTCATCGTTTTTCTTAAATACAGCAATATGTATTAAATCCTTCCCTACAAAAGCCTTATCAGCAACTTTCGAAACCTGCATCGTTCCATCCCTTCTGAAAACAATTATTTCATCTATATCAGAGCATTCCGAAATAAATTCATCCTTCTTCAATCCATAGCCTGCAAATCCTTCTTCGCGGTTTACATATAATTTTTCGTTCGCAACCACAACCGAAGTAGCAACAATAGTTTCAAACGATTTTATTTCCGTTTTGCGCTCACGCCCTGCACCATATTTCTTCTTTAGATTTTTAAAATACTCTACTGCATAATCAACCAGATTCGCGAGATGATGATTTATTTCCTGAATTCTTGCTTCCAGCGCCTTCATCTTTTCATCCGCTTTAAACGAATCAAAACGAGTAATCCTTATCATCGGAATCTGTGTCAGCTTCTCATAATCTTCATTCGTAATTTCTCTGATAAACTGCTTTTTATATTTAGTAAACCTCCCATCAAGATAACCGAACAAACTCGTTTTATCTCCATAGTTCTTGAAATCAATATACATTTCATCCTTTATGAAAATCTTCTCCAGCGAAGCAAACATATACGATTCCTGCAACTCCCCTTTCTCAATCTCCAACTCTCTACGCAATAATTCAAGAGTAGCGTGAGTTGATAATTTCAGAATTTCATTTACACCGATAAACTTAGGTTTATCATTCTCAATAATACATGCATTTGGCGAAATAGAAACTTCACAATCAGTGAAAGCATACAACGCATCTATTGTTTTATCAGGCGAAATACCAGGAACAAGGTGAATTACAATCTCTACATTCTCAGAAGTATTATCCTCTACCTTCCTTATCTTAATTTTCCCTTTATCATTCGCATTTACTATTGTATCAATGAGTGAGCCAGTAGTAGTTCCAAAAGGAATCTCATTT
>CAIRRW010000081.1 GCA_903881065.1 uncultured Bacteroidota bacterium | reverse complement strand
TTTAGAATACGTCTCCCGTCCGCTAACATCATATACAACTACTAATACTTCTTTCCCCTTTTCTGCCTTTATTGCTAGATTAATATTTTCACCAGTGCTTGGATTTGGATACACATTTAAAGAAAAATCAGTGAATGCTGATTTGAAATCAACCTGCACTAAATTTGAATACGTGTAATTTCCATCATAATCAGTTTGTTTTAAGCGATAATAAGAAACTCCTTCGTACGGAGCGTTATCTGCTGTTGAATAATCACGATGAGTGGTGCTGTTACCTGCCCCTGCAACCTTAACAACGAAATCATAATTTACTGCATCTTTTGTTTTTTCTATGGTAAAGAAGTTATTGTTTTTTTCGGAAGCGGTAGACCAGTTTAAGCATACTTCATCGTTGCATGTTTTGGCATTAAAGTTTAACAATTCAATTGGCAGCGGATTGGTTGTGCTTGCTATTGAACCAAAAGTGAACGGACTGAACGAAGTAACATTAGCAGTTGTGGTGATTGTACCTGTTGTACCTGGTGCTCCGCCAGTACAACCAGTTACAGAAACGTTAGTACTATATGGATTTTCCCAGGCAGAGCCATTCCAATGAGCAATTCTTAAATCTGCACAAGCTGTAGTTGGGTTGGTAATTCCTATTCCACTATTAGTGTTGCTTTCCCAATAAAGAGTAACTGCTGCATTTCCAGCACCTGTTGTTCTGTCCAACATCCAATATTCAACCTGACTTACATTATTAAATACAGGAAGAGGTGCTGCTGCAAGAGTAGAATAATTATAGCCAGTATTAAAATAGGTAGCTGTAAAAGTTGTAGAAGCGGTAGGTGCACTTATTCCTATTCTGGCCCAAGTAGTTAAATCCGCCGAACCTACAGGGAATACAAAAGCAGTGGTTCCTAATTTCTGCATTGGACCACTTACATAACTATTTGCACTTCCACTTGTAGCAGAAGAACCTGCAGGCATCACTAAGTATGCAGAAGCAGAACTTGCAAGATATCCCTGAGTTAAAGTTAATGTTCCATTTACTGATATTTGGTTATTCAGCGTAACTTTTTTTCCTGCAGAAGTATTAATTGTAACGCTATTAAATACTGTACCATTTGCATTGCCGGTATTTGTTATAGTTTGATTATTGGTTCCATTAAACGTAACAGTTCTTGAGCCTTGAGTAAATGGATCTGCAGAAGAACTTTCGTTTGACCAGTAACCACCAATGAATAAATCTTGAGAACCTGCATTTACATCTAAAATACCTGCTTTAATATCAAGACTGTCAGATATAGTTAAAGATGTTGTAGTAGGTGAAGCAGGAGATTGAATTTGAACAGTAACATTTGTGCTTGCAATATCCAAATTATAAATTGGTCTATCTGATTCTACACGCATTATGTTTGCTGCAGGAGTATTGGCATCACCCATTTGCAATGTTCCGCCAGTAAATCCAGAACCTGAAGTTCCTACGTTATGAAAACCAAGATTCTGCCCGGCGGTTCCACCTGACCTCTCAATTACTATTATTCCTCCAGTCATAGTAAATGAAGAAGCAGGACTATCCATATTAAAAGTGTCAAAGCCACTACCCGTGTTTCCAATGGTACCAAGTGTAATTACTCCACCATTCATCACATACGTCCAGGTATTGGTACTGTTTGAAATTCTTCCCGTAACATTTACGTGCCCACCATTAATTGTGATTACACAGGTTCCACTTGCGTTCGGAGCAATTCTGTTATCGGAAGCTGTACCAAAATTAATAGTCCCTGCATCATTCTGAATTCCTCCAGCACATGTCCAATTAATGCTGGCAGTACTATTAATAGTTCCACCATTATTATATAATTTAGCAGATACGGGAATATTAGGATCAGAGGTAAAAGGTACAATAGTAGAAGCACTTGATAGTTTAAATGTACCGTTAGTTAAACTCAATCCGCCAGCATTAAGAGTAATCGTACTTTGCACATCCAGTATATTACTTTGATCGGCAACGGTACCGGCTGCTCCTTTACTTACTGTAATCCCACCGTTAAAAGTAATTGTATTACCAGTTACTGTATTATTAGTAGCTCCTGTAAATGTAACCATGCCTGTACCGAATGAGCAAGAAGTATTATTTGTTAAATTTCCATTGATCGTGACAGGGCAGTTTGCTGTATTGGAAAAGGTTCCTGATACCACCAGGTTTCCAAAAGTTTTTGTTCCTGTTGCACTTGAAATATTTAATGATCCGTTAGATACAGTAGCGGTTCCGGTAACATTAAGATTAATTGCACCAATTACGGAGGTGTTTGTTGAAGTTAATGATGAAGCAGTAACACTAGCAGTAGAGGAACCGGTGATAATGCCACCTGTTAATGACAGGCTGCCTAATGAAGCTGCACTTGTAGTACTGGTAAAGTTTAAAGTTCCTCCATTAACGTTAGTATTAGTTACATTTAGTACTATACTACCTCCAATATTTGCGGTACCAGTAGTTGTTAAACTGGTGATACTATAAGTAGCGCAATTGCAGGAAGCTGTTAATGTTCCACCATTTAGTGCCATTGTACCAAACGTTTTTGCGCTGGCAGGGGTGGTACTACTAATAGTACCAACGACTGTAGTAGTACCTGTAACTGAAATGGGAAGTGAAGTAGTTGCAAGGGTTCCTGCTGTTACATCAAGGTTGTTACTTACAACTGTACTTACACCCAAAGTAACTGTTATTCCTGCCCCATTTACTATAAGATTATAAAAAGTGGTGTAGGCTGCCGGCAAAGTCGATGTTGTTTGTACTTCCACAGTTCCTGTTCCAGGTGTAAAGGTTAATCCTGTAGAAGTCCAGGCTCCTCTAAGGATTAACTTTCCTCCGTTAGTCATATCAATTATCCCTGTTGCTGCAGCTGCCGAAACAGTGGTCACATTTAATATGGCAGTACTTCCTGCTCCCCAACTCAATGTTTTTCCTGAATTTATTGTTAATGTTCCATAAACTAGATTAGATGCTCCATTATCCATAGTACAGTTTGCAGCTATTACAATATTATCAGTTGCAGCAGGCAATCCTCCTGTCCAATTGGTACCTAAACTAAAATTACCTGCTGTACTAAATGTTTTTGTTGCACCAAAAGAATTTGAAAACGAAAATAAAGAGATAAGTAAAACAAAGAAACCTTTAGTGATGGAAAGGCTCTTAAACAAAGGATTTAAAGTAGTTGAAAGTATATATTTGTTTCTCATTTTTTAATTTTGTTTCCTTTTATTTAGTTCTAAGATGATAATTATGAATAAAAGGTTGCACAAAACTAGAAAAATATATGATTATTATCTCATTTCCCTGCCGAAATATTTTAACATTTCACAATCAGTTTTACCAATTTCAAGAAGAAACAATAAACAATCCCGTCTTTAGAATCTAAAAACGGGATTTAGCAACCTAAAAGGTCAAATACTAAAGGATAGCAGAACTAAATGGCCCGCAACACGGACCGGAAAGTTTTGGGTTTTTAGTAGTATACCAACGCATAAACGTAGAAAGCTTTTTACCTGTATTACCTGTACCGGTTTCTATCTTGAATTTGGCTTTGGTATATAAATTT
The DNA here is from genome assembly GCA_903881065.1 of uncultured Bacteroidota bacterium. Classification (GTDB taxonomy): domain Bacteria; phylum Bacteroidota; class Bacteroidia; order 2-12-FULL-35-15; family 2-12-FULL-35-15; genus 2-12-FULL-35-15. The sequence continues at coordinate 1,232 of CAIRRW010000081.1, read as the reverse complement.
GGTTAAATCTTTCTATTCCAACGGAATCTAGGATGAACGAAAATCAAATTCGCCATAGAAATCAATCAAGTTAACATTCCCTTACCTGTGAAACTACACATCCTCTTTTCAATAATAATGCAAAAGAAGGTGGTTTACGGAGGTCGTTTTTTTGTTTTAATTATATTTTAGGTTTCAAGCACATATTGGACCATCTCTAGCACGTATCCTGAATCGTTCGCTATGTATCCTGAGCCGTTCGCTATGTATCCTGATCCGTTCGCTACGTATCCTGAGTCGTTCGCTACGTATCCTGGGTCGTTCGCTACGTATCCTGAGTCGTTCGCTAAGTTTCCTAGGTCGTTCGCTACGTATCCTGAGTCGTTCGCTACGTATCCTGAGTCGTTCGCTACGTATCCAGTGCCGTTCGCTACGTATCCGGAGTCGTCCGCTATGTATTGGACAAAGTTCAGTAGATTTGTATTAAATATGGAGAACAAAATAATTACCCTTTCTGTTGAAAATGATTTAACATCTGCTTATTTAATAAAGGGATTACTGGAAGAAAATGGGATTGAATGTTTTGTGGCGAATGAAAACGTTACCACTGCCAATCCTTTATACACAACTGCTGTAGGAGGTATTCCGGTTGAAATAAATGAAAAAGACAGGGAAGAGGCGCTTGCAATTATTGCCCGAAATAAGTTGGATGTTCTTGCTGCTGACAATGAAGAGGAAATAGAACAGGATACAGAAACTTCTGATATTATATGTCCGAAATGCAGTTCGAATAATGTACGGAAAGAGAAATTTTCGATAGCCGCCATAGCTCTTTCAACCTTGCTGATTGGTTTGCCAATTCCTTTTCTAAAACGTAAATGCCATTGTTTTAATTGTCAGAATGAATGGAAATAGATGGAAATTCATATTCTTTTTATAAAGTAATTATATAATTACAAATAATTAGGTGAAAAATCTATACCACATCGCAGGCATAATTATTCTATCCTATTTCGTTTTCTTTCTGAAACTGGATTGTTTTCAAATGCGTTTGTGGGACGAATCCTTGTTTGCCGTTAACACGTATGAAATGCTCCACAACGGGAAATATTTTTCTACCTATTTTGATGGCGTTGCCGATCTCTATAATACAAAACCTCCGCTTACCTGTTGGATTCAACTTATTTTTGTTAAATTTTTTGGTTACAACGAACTTTCTTTGAGGCTGCCTTCTGCTATTGCAGGATGTTTAT
>CAIRRW010000080.1 GCA_903881065.1 uncultured Bacteroidota bacterium | reverse complement strand
ATTTTTAATAATTATTCGATTTTACTTAAAATGCATTTGTTTTGGCTTTATTTAATGTATTGCTCCTTTTAAGAAAGAGTAATTACAGTTATGCATACATTGTATACTTATATATATGTATACTATAATGTAACTAAATGAAAAAACGATGTGGATACTAGAATATAGTATATAATAGTAAAAGCCCTTGACATTTCTGCCAAAGGCTTTATTAATAACGAAAGTAATAGTTCTGTCTATTGCAACACCACTTTCCTGTTTATCTCATTTCTATTAGCATCTGTGATCTGCAGAAAATAAACTCCCTTTGAATAGCCGCTTATATCAATGATTGCAGCTTTTTCATTATTTATTATTAATTCTGTATTCTTTATTTCCATGCCAGTTACATCCATAACTTTTATGATGGCATTTGATTGCACTAAAGAAAATGAAATTGTTGTTTGGGATGAAGTTGGGTTTGGAGAGATGGTTAAGGATTCATTATTTTGCGATTCCAGAATATTAGTTAATTGAGAAAGTAGCGCAGTAAATACGAAGCCACCAGATGTTCCTGCATAAATATTACTTCCATTAATCACAAATGAATAAACATATAGGTTTGATAATCCTTCATTCTGTGGGAGCCAACTTGTACCATCATTGGTAGATAAGAACACTCCGCCCCCATTCGTACCAGCAAATATTTTGCACCGTTAACAGCTAATGCCCAAACTATATTACCTGTTAAGCCATTATTTACTGCTGCCCAGCTGTTACCATTATCTGACGATTTATAAATCCCGTATTCCGTTCCGGCAAATATATTATTACCTGCAACAGCTAACGACCAGATTACATTACTTGACAAGCCATTGTTAATTGCGGCCCAATGGCGACCATAGTCAGATGATTTAAATACACAATACTCTGTTCCTGCATAAATTTCGAAGCCATTTACTGTGAAAGATCGAACATACATATTTGTTAATCCGATATTTGAAACAGACCAACTGGTTCCATTATCGGTGGATAAATATATTCCATTTCCATCTGTACCTGCAAGAATGACAGGCCCCACTACTATAAGTGATAATATATTTAGATTTGCTAACCCCGAATTTACAGCAGACCAATTACTACCATTATCTAAAGATAAGAATACGCCACCGCCATTAGTACCTGCATATATTGAATTACCCGAAACGGCTAATGCATTTATGTAGTAATTTGTTAGTCCTGTATTGATAGCTGTAGAACTGCTACCATTACTAGTTAATAAATATATGCCATCATTTGTTGTTCCTGCTAATATATTTTGGCCTTGTGAAGCAAGACAAAACACATCACTATTATTGGTAAAAACAGTTGTTTGAACCCATTGGGCGCATACGGTCTTAGAAAAAATAATTAAAATAATTATGTAATATTTCCTCACTAGTTATTGTTCAATATGTTTGTTTGCAAGTTACGAGAAATACGAACATCATCTCTTTAATTATGGCAAATGGTAGATATTTAAACCTAAGTGGTCATTTTTTCAATT
>CAIRRW010000079.1 GCA_903881065.1 uncultured Bacteroidota bacterium | reverse complement strand
AATTATTTTTTCTCAGGTGTCTTTCCCGGAGCAGGTATCGGTTTAGGCTGATTTACAGCTGGAGCAGCATTGTTTTGCTGAGTTTGTTTTCCTGCCTGAGTCCCGTTTCCGCCTTCTCCTGCCATTTTACGCGATACCGATTCAGTACCGGTTGCATTCGTTGTTCCCTCTGCAGGTTTATTATATGCAGTTGATACAAGGCTCAATACCAATAAGGCAATTGCCAGTGTCCATGTTGCTTTTTCCAAAAAATCCGCGGTTTTTCTCACACCCATCACTTGATTTGATGAAGAAAAAGAAGAAGCCAACCCGCCTCCTTTTGAATTTTGTACCAATACTACTAAGATTAAAAGAATACAAACAAGTATTATTAATGCTGAAATGATAGTTCCCATTATTATTTTAATTACTATTTATTATTTTGTTGACTGATTAATTTCCTCAAATTTTTAATTTGGGCTGCAAAGTAAAGCCTTTTTTCTGGATATTTCAAATGTAAATTTTCATAAGCCTGCAAAGCCTTGATATAATTACCTTGCAAAACATATATTTTCGCAAGCGTCTCACTCACAAAAGTAATATCTTCCGCCACGCTCTGTTTGGCTTTATTTACTGGATTATAAAATTCAACCTTCTGACGAGTTATTTTTGGTTCCTCTTTTATAAATTTATCTATCAAGTCAAATGCCCCCAATTTTTTATTCGAATTTCCAATAGGTTCCGTGGCTTTTTCCTCTTTCGCCTTTATAGCAACCTTTTCCCTATCATTCACATACTTCAGCCAATCCACAAAACTTAACAAATCTTCATCCACTTCCACCAACTTATCCTCATCTTTTTTGATTTCAGATAAAGAAGCCGTCGAAGTATTAAGCACAAAATTACTTTCCACCCTTTCCTCGTTCTCCTCCTCATGTAACTTAAAACTTGAAACTTGAAACTCTTCTTCTACTTTCGCAATAAACAAAGGCTCCTGATTCAAAACTTCAATTTCGTAATTCGCGTTCACCGCCTCCGAAATCATTTCCTTTTCCAGATTCTCCAACACCTCATCCTTAAATTCAACCTCCCCTTTTTTCTCCACTAACGAATCTGGAATCTGCAATTTGGAATCTGCAATTTCTTCTTTCTCCTCCTCAATCCGTTCAATTACTTTTTCAAATCCCCTCTCTTCTATCTTCTCAATCGGCGGCACTTCCACAATCTCTACCTTTGAAATAACAATAGGAACATCCTCAACCACCGGCTTAATATTCCCCTCAAAAACCTCCTCCTTTATAACTTTTATCACCTCTTCCTCTAATTTAGAACTTGAAATTTGAAATCTGGAATTCTTCTCTTCCATGTTGAAATCTGAAATCTGAAACTCAATTCCCTTCGTAATCAGCCTATGCAGCACTTTTCTATCCGTTGCATAAGCAGCAGTTATTTTAAGCTGATTATTATAATGAATGCTATTTTCATTATGCAAACTCTTTGCATAAAGCAAATGTCCCGTTTGAAAATAAGGAAAACCCCTCACTAGTTCAGCCAGCAATACCGAATCCTTTCCCGATAATTTATCCGGATTTTCTACATAAGATATAAACTGACTTCTATTCAAAATACTTTTCTTCTTTTTTTATCAAATCACCCACTTCTTCTCTCTTCACTTCCTGACGTCCTCTCACCACTTCTCATGGTTCTGCCCTCTCTTTTAAAGACTGGATATTAAAGAGAAAGGTCACCAATCATTTAATGCTCTGTTAAAAATATCCTGCACCAATTGCTCATTAATAGTAGTAATCAAATCATTTTCTACGGAAGTCAAACTCTGCGTACCTTTATAATCCGCAAATCGGGAAAACGACTGCTCAAAATTTTTCTTCGCATCAAAAGCACAGGTATATTTCACATTCACCGTAATTGTCAACCTGTTCGAAGCCGACACATCCGTACTTTGCAATGCCATAGGAGCAGTTGCATATCCTGTAATAGTTCCTTCAAAATTCAAATCTCCATCTTTCTTTACCAGTCCCAAACGCGTCTGCGAACCCAGTTTATCTCTCAATGCCTCAGTAAAAGTCTGGCTTAATGTAGGAGGCGCAAGCGAAGCATTATTCTGAAAGTACTGCACAGAAACCGTTTTCGCCTCCGGCGGAATCGAAGCACCACTAAAAGAATAATGGATTTTACATCCCGAAAACAGAACAACAGCAAATAGAAAACAACAATAATTCAACTGTTTCCAAAAACTCTTTTCCTTATGTTTAATATACTTCAACAAACTGTTTTTCTTTACAAACCCTTATTCGCTATTTACAATTCCCTATATAAGCTACTTCAATTTCGGTTTCCGTTCCATTGAAACTTTGGCTCCCGATTTACCCAACGAATAATCCGGATCCTTTATATTATAATCATCAATTTTCCTGTAAAGAGTTCGCTCCGCAATTCCTAATTCTTCTGCAGCTTTTTTACGTTTCCCTTTATGTTTTATCAATGCCTTTCTTATTAAATCTTCTTCAACTACCTGCAATGAAAGCGGTTCATCCACCACTTCCTGAACTGGTATTTTCTCAGTAACCTTTTTCACAATAGTCGTCCCTGGCGCATTATATCCAAGCTGTATTGGCGTTTCAGCAGTTCCCACTTCCTGATAAAGTTTCTTTATTATCTGAGCATTCTCCGGTTGAAAATCCTGATTCAACTGACTGTCATTATCAATTAAATCAACAACAATCTTCTTTAAATCCGTCAAATCTTTTTTCATGTCAAACAAAACTTTGTAAAGCAAATCCCGTTCGCTGAAATCTCCGCCACCCTGCTGAGAATTACTGTTTACAATCATCGGCAAGGAAGAAACATGTTGCTGAGGCAAATAAGATTGCATAATATCTGCAGTAATTTCACGTTGCTTTTCAATCACAGAAATCTGTTCTGTAATATTCTTCAACTGCCTCACATTCCCCTGAAAATAATAGTTTGTCAACAACTGTTCTGCTTCCACATCCAGCTTTATTGTCGGCATTCTATACTTAGCCGAGAAATCAGAAGCAAACTTTCTAAACAATAAAAATATATCCTGTTT
>CAIRRW010000078.1 GCA_903881065.1 uncultured Bacteroidota bacterium | reverse complement strand
TCAACTGACTGTCATTATCAATTAAATCAACAACAATCTTCTTTAAATCCGTCAAATCTTTTTTCATGTCAAACAAAACCTTGTAAAGCAAATCCCGTTCACTGAAATCACCACCACCCTGCTGAGAAGCACTATTTACAATCATCGGCAAGGAAGAAACATGTTGCTGAGGCAAGTAACTTTGCATAATATCCGCAGTAATTTCACGTTGCTTTTCAATCACCGAAATCTGTTCTGTAATATTCTTCAACTGCCTCACATTCCCCTGAAAATAATAGTTGGTCAACAATTGCTCGGCTTCTGCATCCAGCTTTATTGTCGGCATTCTATACTTAGCAGAAAAATCAGAAGCAAACTTTCTGAACAATAAAAATATATCCTGTTTACGTTCGCGCAATGGGGGAACAGTAATAGGCACAGTATTTAACCTGTAATACAAATCTTCCCTGAACTTTCCTTTTTCAATCGCTTGCTGAATATTTACATTTGTTGCAGCAACAATTCGTACATCCGTCTTCAATACTTTTGATGACCCAACTTTAATAAACTCACCGCTTTCCAGCACCCGAAGTAATCTTGCCTGCGTAGCCAAAGGCATTTCGGCCACTTCATCCAGAAATATTGTTCCTCCATTCGCTACTTCAAAATATCCTTTTCTCGCTTCGTGCGCACTTGTAAAAGAGCCTTTCTCATGCCCGAATAATTCCGAATCTATTGTTCCTTCAGGTATTGCGCCACAATTCACAGCTATGTATTGTCCATGTTTGCGTGCGCTTAATCCATGAATTATCTGCGGAAACACCTCTTTTCCCGTTCCACTTTCTCCGGTAATCAATACCGTTAAATCTGTTGGAGCCACTTGCTTTGCAATATCTATCGCTCTGTCAAGCAAAGGAGAGCTGCCAATAATTCCAAAACGATTTTTTATTTCCTGAATTGTCATGTCAAATAAATTTTAATTAGTCAATTGATTTACCAATTAATGTACCACCCGTGCAAGCTGTCACTAAGACATTCACATAATCTCCTTTCTTATATTCTTTCTTTGGAAAAACCACAACTGTATTCTGGGAGTTGCGTCCATATAATTCTTCCTTTGATTTCTTCGAAACGCCTTCCACCAATACTCTATGCACTTTTCCAACACCTTCTTTTGTTCGCAGAGCCGAATGCTTTAACTGCAAATCAACAATCTCAGCAAGCCTTCTGCTTTTTACTTCCGCAGGTACATCATCTTTATATTTACGTTCTGCTAATGTTTTCGGGCGTTCACTATAAGCAAACATATATCCGAATTCATATTTTACTTCCTCCATCAACGACAACGTATCCTTATGTTCCTCTTCTGTTTCGCTGCAAAAGCCAGTAATAATATCCATCGAAATTGCTGCTTCAGGTATTATTCTTCTGATTGCAGCTATTCTGTTAAGGTACCATTCACGTGTATAACCGCGGTTCATCATCTCCAATATTCTCGAATTACCCGACTGAACCGGCAAGTGAACATATTTGCAAATATTATCGTATTTCGCAATCATATAAAGCACATCATCACCCATATCTTTGGGGTGAGAAGTACTGAATCGAACTCTTAAATCTGTATGTATCAATGCTACTTTCTCCAGCAATTGTGCAAAAGTAGTTGCTCCTGCAAGTTCTTCCGTTGTCGGATTTTCCTTTTTCAACCCGCCACCAGTCCATAAATATGAATCCACATTTTGACCTAATAACGTTACTTCTTTATATCCTTGTTCGAATAATTCCTTAGCTTCATTCACAATCGTTTCCGGGTCGCGGCTTCGTTCACGTCCTCTTGTAAAAGGCACCAAACAGAAAGCGCACATATTATCGCATCCTCTGGTAATGCTAATAAATGCTGTAACGCCATTACTTCCCAATCTTACAGGAGCAATATCAGCATAGGTTTCTTCCTTTGATAAAAGAACATTTATTGCTTTTTGTCCTGTTTCGGCTATTTCAATAAGTTCCGGCAAGCTACGGTATGCATCAGGCCCGACAACAATATCCACCAGTTTTTCTTCTTCCAGAAACTGAGATTTCAACCGTTCGGCCATACAGCCAAGCACTCCAATAATTAAATCGGGATTTGTTTTCTTCGCTTTGCGATATTCCGTTAAGCGTTTTCTTACGCGCAGTTCTGCGCCTTCGCGTATCGCACATGTATTTACAAATATAACATCTGCCTCAAAGAAATCCTGAGTGGTACTGAATCCTTTATCTTTTAAAATTGAAGCAACTATCTCGCTATCCGAAAAATTCATTGCGCAGCCATAACTCTCCAGAAAGAGTTTTTTGCCATTCCCATTTTCCGGTTTTTCCAACATCAAAGCTTCGCCTTGCTTGGTTTCATCTATTTCTTTTTCTTCGTGCATCTTTTATTTTCGGACAGCAAAAGTAGTTAATTTTAAAGTGCTGACAAAATGGCAGACTAATTAGTTTTTCATAAAAAATCTCCTGCTAAATAATATTAGCAGGAGATTTCTGAAATTTTAAAAACAACTTATAAAGTTCCTCTCTTTTCCTGCTCTCTTTCTATCGATTCGAACAAAGCTTTAAAGTTACCTGCTCCGAAGCCTTTAGCTCCCATACGTTGAATAATTTCAAAGAATAAGGTAGGCCTGTCTTCAACTGGTTTTGTAAATATCTGAAGTAAATATCCTTCTTCATCAGCATCCACAAGTATTGCCAGTTTCTCAATCACAGCCATGTCTTCCTTCATCATGTCCATGTGTTTGCCAAGACGATTAGGAATATCTTCATAATATTCATGAGGTGGTGCCGATAGAAACTCAACTCCTCTTGCTCTTAATTTCATAACAGTTTTTATTATATCATCAGTAGCTACGGCGATGTGTTGGCAACCGGAACCTTCATAAAAATCAATATACTCTTCAATCTGCGATTTTTTCTTTCCTACAGCAGGTTCGTTAATCGGGAATTTAATTCTGCCATTTCCGTTGCTCATTACTTTACTCATCAATGCTGAATATTCAGTAGTAATTTGCTTATCGTCAAACGATAAAAAGTTAACAAATCCCATTATTTCTTCATACCATTTCACCCATTGATTCATCTCGCCCCACCCAACATTACCAACCATGTGGTCAATAAATTTCAACCCAACAGGTGTTGGATTATAATCCGATTTCCAAGCTGAATAACCAGGTAGAAAAGTTCCTTTATAGTTCTTGCGTTCTACAAAAATGTGCACTGTTTCGCCATATGTATAAATACCAGAACGCACTACTTCGCCATTCTCATCCTTCTCTATAGTAGGCTTCATAAAAGGTTTTGCGCCACGTTTCACAGTTTCTTCAAAAGATTTTGTTGCATCTTCTACCCATAAAGCAATTACTTTAACGCCATCGCCATGCTTAGCCAAATGCCCATTAATAGGCGACTTTGAGCTCAACGGAGTAGTTAATACAATTCTAATTTTATCTTGAGCAATTACATATGATGCATAATCCTTACATCCTGTTTCCAACCCTTTATATGCGTACGATTGAAACCCAAAAGCTGTCTTATAAAAGTGAGCAGCCTGCTTTGCATTTCCTACATAAAATTCAACATAATCGGTTCCCAATAATGGAAGGAAATCCTGTGCCCCTTCAAATATTTTCTCTAAACCATACTCTACATTTTTTACAACTTTTGTCATTTTATTTATTT
>CAIRRW010000077.1 GCA_903881065.1 uncultured Bacteroidota bacterium | reverse complement strand
CCAGTACCAATCCCGGCATTGGCGCTTTTATTTCATTCACCTTTTTAGAATCCTTAGCATCCAATCCGAGGCTGTGCAAAAGCTCATCAAACTTATCTTTTACAGCCAGCTGATATTTATTTCCATTCACACTTATAGTGAATGTTTTTTCCTTGATATCCGCTTTTACTACTTCTACAGAATACGATTTATTATCTTTAATAACATGAAAGCTTCCTTCTTTCACTTTTATTGTATCCCACGAAAACGCTGTTCCATCAATAGTTCCTGCAGTTGCATTTTCAAATTCTATAGAATGTTCGCGCTTATTATTTACTTTTACTTTCAACATTTATATTACTTTTCTAAAAGGAGTATAAAGGTAACTAATTCTTTGATACAACAAGTCAGTTGTTTCTTTGTTGACGTTAACGCCATCAATCGCTACGATTTTATTTAATACATTTGCAGTTCAATAAAATATACTTAGATGATACAGTTACTTTCTCCGAAAAACTTTGAAGACTATGAATTAATTGACGTTGGTGGCTTTGAGAAGTTGGAGCGTTTTGGGCAATATATTACTATCCGGCCTGAACCGCAGGCTGTATGGGACAAAACATTGACCAATGCCGAATGGGAAAAACGTGCTCATGTTAAGTTTATTTCTAAATCAAGCTCTTCCGGAGAATGGAAAAAGTTGAAGGCAATGCCTGAAAGATGGACATTAAGTTATAAAGTTCAAAGTTCAAAGTTGGAAAGTTCTAAAACTTTGAACTTTGAAACTTTAAACTTTAAACTCTCTCTTACTTCTTTCAAACATGTCGGTATTTTTCCGGAGCAGGCAAGTAATTGGGATTATATTTTCGACTCTGTAAAATTGATGAAAACTCCTGTGCCGCGAGTGCTTAATTTATTTGCATATACCGGCGGTGCATCCTTGGCGGCTAAGGCTGCCGGTGCCGATGTTACTCACGTTGACTCGATAAAACAAGTGGTAAGCTGGAGTAAGGAAAATATGGAATTGAGTAATTTATCCAACATCAGATGGGTGGTGGAAGATGCGTTGAAATTTGTTAAACGGGAGGAAAAACGCGGCAATAAATACAACGGTATTATTCTCGACCCTCCTGCTTTTGGACATGGCCCGAATGGTGAAAAATGGAAGCTCGAAGATAATATTAATGAAATGATAAAAGGCGTACTTAATTTACTGGACGAGTCGGAACATTTTCTGATTCTCAATGCATATTCGCTCGGTTTTTCTTCACTGATTATTGAAAATTTATTGAAATCGAAAGCCAAAGAAAACCTTAATATCGGTGAATTATTTTTACAATCTACAGAAGGGCCAAAACTTCCGCTTGGAGTTTTTGGAAGGTGGAGGAATTTCTGATAGAAGTTATTTATCGAATATATTCTTAAAAAAAACCGTTCTGATTAGAACGGTTTTTCTATTTGGTGATTACTACAGGCTATTTCTACTTCTTAATATCAATAGAAAACAACATGTCTTCTTTTTTCTTGCGCTCGGTACTTATCAAATTATTATTCTCGCCGTCCACAAAATAACGGATATAGAAATTGGTTTCATAGTCGTCAATTTCTCCCAGATTATATCTTTTTTGTTCTCCATTAGGGCTGATTCTAATCGCTGTTAAAAATCCACCTCTACCATTTTCATGTCTTTTTGGAGCTTCATTTACAGGCAAATGTTCATTCTTAATGTTATCGATATAAAATAAATTCAAATCGTTGCCGGTAACGTATGTATTTAACGAAAGCCCTGCGCCGCGTGCATCACCCGAGTGCTGTGCTTTAGGTAATTTTTTAACCCATTCCAGTTTACCTTTTGCATCAATACTTAATAAAAAGATATCGTCGGCAAAGGTGTTGTAAGTGGTACGTGTACTATGAGTATTTGGGTCATAGGTAGTATAAGCAACAACCACATATTGTTCCGACACCACTTTGGTAGTTCCGTCAGGCATATTATATATCTTTCTTATTTGAAGATTATCAACACCCAAGTCATTATTTTCATCTTTCTTCTCTTTCTTCTCCATTTTGCGCTTCTCCCGGTCGGAAGTATATGATTTTATAATGTCGCTCGGTATTTCATAATACCCTTCATTTAATTTTGATACACTGCCTTTTTCAATATCAAGTTTCACCATATAATATCCGTCCACCGCTTTGTTAGCTGCTCTGCTATAAAAGCCGGCAAGTATCATATTTTGATTTTGATCCTGATAAAGCAATACTGTTTTAGGATAATATTTCTCCAGTTTTATCTGAACTATTTTTGGTTCAGGGTTTCCTTTATCATAGATCAATATTTCATAATGAAAGTTAGGCACTACTTTATCTCTGCCTTCCTTTGCATTTTCGCCTTCATATACTTTAGCCAGCAAAAACACTTTGCCGTCGTTACCCAATGTATAAGCAAGTATGTCCATTTTCTTTTCGGTGTATGGCATTTCGAATTCGCCACTCCAAAGTTTCTTCAAGTTTTCATCGGACACATACATACCGATAACACCTTTCCGTTCCTTATCATGCTTATCTTTCGGCACCAACGCATAGCTGAAAAAGAATTTGGTTTTATCATCCGAACTAACAAAATCATAGGCATCAAATCCGCTTGGAGAAACAGTACTGGCTCCGCCCCAGCCAATAGTAAAGGTGGTCATCCTTACTTTGTCCGACGATTTAAAAAGATTTTTGCCTGCTCCCACAAAGTCAAGGCTGTTAGGGTCGAATTCCATTGCGGTAATTCCTTCCGTTTTAGTATCTCTGAAAACTTCGCGAACAAAAAGGTAGGATTTGTTTTTCAGCTTCACAAAGTTAGGCTGACTCACATCGTCATTGAGTTTGTTACCCACTACCGAATTGTTTTCCTTAATCATTTTAAGATTATTATCGAACAATTGGAAGTTAAATGATTCCAAATCTCTTGAATTTACCTGAATTATTCCCAGTTTACCATACGGTATCGGGTCCATAGTTTTATGCTTTTTAGGAACTTCAAACTGTGCCGAATTACGTACCGTATATGGTCCGGCAGTTTTATTTTGTGCCTGCAAACTCACGCCAATAAAGGAGAGAATGCCGATTACTGTGAATACATTTTTTAATTTCATTATCTAATTATTATTTGTTGGGCGCAAATGTAACATTATTATTCACCTTTATTAATGAGAAAAGTCCTGCATTACTGCCGGACTTTTCTTTATTGATTATTCTGCTTTTAATACTTCAAGCCCTCTTTTATCATCCGAACGATCGCATAAATCAGATGGATTTAGTTTCAAAAAATCCATAATTACTACTTGTATTAATTTCATGATATTCTATTTTTTAATGGTTCATCTATTAATACGGATTAATTAATACTTATTTATTGTTTATTATATTCTTGTTTTACAAATACTTTCTTTCAGTTAATTGGCAATTTCACTTTTTTTTCCGTTCAAGGTCTCATTTTACTTTTTCAAGGTCTTATTTTACTTTTTTAAGGTCTCAAAAAATTTTTTTAATGCTATTTACACGTTTTTCAAGGCCTCAAAAAACTTTTTTAATGATAGTTACAAGTTTTTCAAGGTCTCAAAAACTTATTTTAATGCTAGCTGCAACTTTTTCAAGGTCTCAAAAAACTTTTTTAATGATAGTTACAACTTTTTCAAGGTCTTAAAAACTTTTTTTAATGATAGCTACAAAGTTTTCAAGGTCTCAAAACTTATTTTGCCTTTCAGGAAGAATGAAATCGACTTCAATGAACGATACTTTTACTTTTAAATATTCGGAAAAGCTTTCCCTTTAGTCTTTAATTTCTCGATAGATAAATTTAAGGATGTAGATATTATAAACTTTTTACTTCTATTATTACTAAAGGCTT
>CAIRRW010000076.1 GCA_903881065.1 uncultured Bacteroidota bacterium | reverse complement strand
GGTCGCCTGTTAATCCCGCAACGTCATTTATGCTTATAAATATTCTGTACGAACGTGTCTGATGAAAATTATCTATCCACGCCTGTACAAATTCGAATAGTGACAATACTACTATTACAAGTACTAATCCGACACTCGCTACCAGATAATCACCATCACCTATTGCCATACCAAGTGCGGCAGTTACCCAAATGGATGTAGCTGTAGTTATTCCGGTAATTGTCAATCCGTCTTTAAACACCACACCTGCACCCAGAAAACCAATGCCTGTAATAATGTTTGCAGCAATCCTGTCTGAATTATTAGGTGCCCCCAGTTTTATAGATACAATTGTAAATAAAGTGGAACCCAGACTGATTAATGTAATTGTTCTAAAGCCCGCAGCTTTGCTTCTGTATTCGCGTTCAAGCCCCACCAAACTACCCATTACAAGGGATAACAAAAGTTTTAAAGCATCTTCGCCGAATAATAAATCTAATGTCATTTGTGTTTAAATAAATTATTTTAAAACGTAAAGGTAGTTGATAATTGGTAATTATAAATACAATTGAATAGGGTTATTAAATTAAAAATCCCGCTTCGAATTACCGAAGCAGGATTTTTTAAAGAGTCAGAAAATTAATTTCTGCATTCACTAAACAAAGATTATTGTTTTATGTCAATCGGGATAATTAATTTAATACTCACATTTCTTCCCATGTTATACACTCCTATTCTTCCGGTAACATTGTTCGGGTCAGCATATTTTAATCTGCTCATACTGCTTTGATATGCCACGTCGCTTATATTGTTGACAGCAATGTATAATGAACATGCAGTTCTTTTCTTGCAGCAAAAATCAGTACCTACACCTACATTAAATAATGTATATTCAGGAGTAACGGTTTCGTTTCCGAATTTATAAAACACATGATTCTGTTCGAAGAAATAATCAACGCCAAATTTGATATAGGAATTCTTCATGCAGCTTCCTATTTTCTCCTTAACGAATTTTAGTTCCGAATGATATTTATAAGGAGGTGTGTATGGTAAATATCTGGAAGAATCAGGCTGATTCAACTGTATAGCATTTACCATTCCGAAAGAGTTGTTCCAGTGAAAACCTTTTATTGCATGAGGGTGAAGATTAAATATTGCTTCACCTCCGGTAAGTACTGCATCTCCCTGAACATATTTAAATACCGGACCGCCAAAACCTGCAGCTACATCCACCCGAACAGAATCGCCTCCAAGTTTGGACTGTAGTTTTTCAGGGAAAATATAATTGTTGATTTGATTATAAAATGCATCCGCTTCCAACGTAAAATCTTCTGTATTAATTCCGAATGTTGCATCTACCTGCAAACTGCTTTCTGCCTTTAATTTAGGGTCGCCTATTTCATAAAAAGGAGTTCCGTCATGCACTCCGTTAGCACCGCTTTCAGGAATACTTGGAGCACGGTAACCACGCGAAACATTTAATTTGCCATATACATTTTCATTGAAATCATAAGCAATACCAAGGCTTCCTGACAATCCCGAGAAATTAGCAGTACTTGCTGTGAACTGTTGATAAGAAGTAGAATCAACAGGACCGGAGATACGTTTTCCGTTTAACGAATTTACCCACATATCTTTTACCTGCGTCATACGGCTGTCGTATCTCAGTCCGCCGCTTATGGATAGTTTTTTAAATGATTTCTTCGCAATAGCAAATGCTCCGATATCAAAAATAGAATACTCCGGAATAACAAACACAATTCCTCTGTCCTCCGAATTCTGCTGCATTCCGTTTACACCTGCTGCAAATTCAAAATGATTTTTCTCTGGCAACGTATATCGCACATCATAATTAATGGTCTGCAGGAAAAAGTAATTATTATATCCACCGCTTATACTGTCTGTTTTGGTAATATCATTTGCTTCCTGACGGTAATTTTGCTGAAGTCCCAAGCGTACTCCCAATCTTCCGCTGCCAAGTGCAAAGCTGTTATCAAGCACTGCTTTGTAATGACGGATGTGCTGATGAATAACAGGGAAATTATTATACTTGGTAAAATTACTTTCCGGCGCAATGCCCATACTGTCTGTGTTTCCGAAGCCCGAAAAATGCTGAAGAAATTTACCTGTTGCGCTGTCTCTTGCACCTTCAATAATTCCAAGGCGCATATCTACTGTAGAAATTGTCAGGTGTGTGTATCCCCATTTGCGGTTGATACCTGCCATCGCCTTGATATTACTTTCCGAATAACCTGAATTGGCAACATATCCATCATATTTGTTCTGATAACAATGCGCCATTTTATTACTGTAACGCAAATCCCAAACAAAGCCCTTTTGGTTGCCGGCAAGGTTTACCGACTCACCGAACAATCCATTATTAGTCTGATAATTTGCAAGCACGTTTCCTTTAATAGTTCCTTCGGGCACTGTAGGGGCCGACAACATATTGATAACTCCTGCAAATGCATCCGAGCCATAACTCAATGCGGTAGGCCCTTTTAATATCTCCACTTTATCTACTGAATATTCGTCAATCTCTTCGCCGAACTCATCAAACCATTGTTGTCCTTCCTGACGAACGCCGTCATTCACAGTTACCAGACGATTATATCCCAAGCCGCGAATAAATGGTTTCGATATTTCAGGCCCCAGTGTCATTCCATTTACTGATGGAGCAACTTCTGAAATTGCATCAATAAGGTTGCTTGAACTGTTTTGCACAAAATCATCATGCGTTACCACATCCACTGATTGCGGATTACTTCTGGCTTCGGTAGCCGAAGAAACACCGGTAACCACCACTTCTTTATATTCAATAGTCGACTGGCTTAAAACAATATTAAGCGTAGCCGATTCTTTTACATTTATTTCCTTTGTTTCCGAAGCATATCCTATCGAACTTATCTGTACTAAAAAAGTTCCGTTAGGAATGTTGTTAATGCTGTATGTTCCGTCTTCTTTAGTAACAGCCCCTAATTTCAAATCGGGAATATAAATTGTTACGCCGGGCAATGCGGCACTGTCTTTTGATGCCTCTTTTACTTTTCCCGATAATGTGTTTTGTGCAATGGTAGAGAGGCATAACATTACAAACAATACTGATGCGTAGATGTTTTTTTTCATTTGATTTTAATTTAATTGATACTTATTTAATTATTCTGTTTTTGGTATTCACTTATTATTTAATCACACTTACTTTTTTCACAACTGTTTTTCCATTGGCTGTTATCTCAACAAAATAGACACCTTGAGTTTGAGCTGATAAATCAATATCAAATGTTCCACCCATTGAATTGCTTATTTTTTTATCACTTACTTGTTCCCCCATTATATTTAATACACGTAAATAAATATCCGAGTGTTGTTTAAGTTTGAAAGAAAGATTAAAAATTCCATTATTAGGATTTGGATAAATATTAAAATCAATATCATTATTATAAGTTGCAATTCCTGAAGTAGTACAATATTGTCCTGCAAGTGTAACAGCACCTGAACTAGTAGGATCAAGCCACGGTTTCAACCGCAACGCATTTGTTGTTCCATCCGAAGTCCAGTCGTACGCCACTTTTCCATAATCATCAGGATAGGAAGGACCTGTACCGGAAGAACCCGGAGGGCAACCATTTACAACACAACAGGAACCGCCTCCCGTAAGATGGCCGAATATTAAATGACTATTATTGAATACAGGAGAACCTGATGAACCTGGTTCAGTACTGCCATGACCTGCTTCCCATAGTATTTGCCAGTGCGTATCTGCAACATTTCCTCCCCAAGTATCTGAAAGTGGAGTAACTGTATAAGTAGATATTTTTTTAACATCGCCTTCAGGATGATGAATCCCTACACCGCCTGTAGTTGCAGTATTGGAATTAGTCCAACCATTAAAGTATGGAGTAACTCCGGTAGGAAATGTGGTGGATGTCATTTCTAAAAATAAAAAGTCGGAACCTGTGGATCCTCCTCCATCGTTCGCACCTGAACGCTTGGAACAACCTGTTTTTGTATGATTGGAAAAAGCCGCACCTGTAGCGCATCCTGCCAGTTCATATTCAAAATAAAATATCCATTGGTTGTAGGCAGTAGTTTCTACTCCTGTTGTTTCGTCCAATGCGCAGTGCATTGCAGTAAGAATATATTTTTTACAATCGTGTGCAGTATTATTTACCAGTGAGCCGCTGCAATAACCGGCAAGGCTGCCAATTACAACATATATTCTTACAATTCCATGCTTTTCGGTTTGCCAGTTGTTTCCATCAGGGCAGTTAATATCTAACTGACAGGTTTCAGCAGATAAAACACTTTTAAAACGGTGTGCTATTCTAAAGATATTGAAATGCCCCTGACCTTTTACGTTGGCAGGTTCATAATATTCAACTATCTGAGTTTCGCCTGTAAGTTGGGGAGTAGAAATTATTCCATCATTCACATTTGCATCTTCATTATTGGCTGATGTAAATGCACCTGCGGTTTCGCTTCTGTCGTCATTATAAACAAATAGTTTTGCTCCTTTAGGCAAATAAAAACTCTGATAATATAATCCTGTTTTTACTGCTCCCTGAGAAGTGATTTTCAGTTTCCACAGTCTGTCTCCATTTTCCAATGTTGTCCATGTTCCACTGTTAGTCAAATCAAAACTTACATCGAATAATTTATCGGTAAGTTCGTAAGTACCTTGTTTTACTCTTATTTCGGATAATGCTATTAAAGGATTGTAATCAAAATCGGGAGTACTTGCAGCAGCAATTGTATTGTCGCTTAAATAATGGTCAAAACTATATGGTGTGCCTCCCTGACTGTCCTGTGCTTTTAATAAATTGGTAGAAAGTAATGTGGTTAATGTTAAAAGGGTAATTGTTTTTTTCATTATATATTCTAATTCTTCATTTATAATTTAATATTTAAATGGTGGCACCGGTCCGCGCCCGGCGCTCTCTAATTCACCGAGCGCAGTGGTACCCTGTACCAGATTAAAACTTAGGATTTAGCTACAAACCTTTAGAATGTCGGGTACAGCAATGAGTCAAAATCTAATTAAATGCTAATCCTCCCTTTGACTCAAAGAAGCTTAAACAAACTGCGGTGGTGGTGAATTTGTTGTGATGGATTCAGAAGTATAATTAACTCTGAAAGGTAAAAAGCAAACTGATGTTGCTTTATTTGTGAATGAAAACTGGTATTGATTGGCGAAGAAAATTTTAACTACATCATTCACTAAATTTTTTGATGAATGGCTGGTTGTCGGTTTATTGGTTGCGATATGCATATTAATATGCTCATCAAGATTTGAATATAAAGTTTCTTCCTGTGTATCATTAATACAATAATAAGTAATCGAATTATTATTTTCGGTACTCTTTACTATATCATATCGCTTATTATTATATACCATTTCTTTTCCTGATTCTTCCCAGTCAATTTTGGAAATATCATTTTTATTGATGGTAATAATTGTTTCGGCATCAGTTTTAATACCTAAATTAATTTCGGAAATAACATGTGATTTTATCTGGAATTGCATTGCCTGAAAAGCAATAAAATATCCCATTGTATTGAACAGGAAAATAGCAAGAAGAAAATATGCGGCTATTTTTTTTGTGATATTCATCGGTTCAAATGTAAATATTTATTTTGAATCCAAACTATTATTGTAGATAAATCATAATTTTGAAACATGTAGTTTTATTTTGAAGTATAGTGCACTTCTTTATCAGCCAATTTTATCGCTATCGTTTTGTTGCCTGGGTATTTGAGTTTGGCAACATTAAATTTAAGTTCCCTGAAACTTAATCTTCTGCAATTGTCATTATTATTAGCATGTTTTAATACCACTTCAATTTGCGGAGGAAGCGATTTAGAATACTTCCCATTCGATATTAAATCCCAATTATGAGGTTTGCACCCTCCTGAATATTTTACAAATACGGATAATATATCGTCCTTAACTTTTACACTATCTATAGTATATGCCGCTCCTTTATCATTCATATCGACAGAAGCATTTATTATTACTTCATTTATTGCTTCTTCCGTTTTTACTGTGTTTGTTGATGAAGCGCCATCATTTGTTTTTGTTATTTCTTTTTGATGACAGGCAGCAAAAGAAAAAGCTCTGATAATAAAAAGGTGTTTTTTCATTGAGAATTTATTTTAAAGTCGGCGAAAATAAAAAAAATAACTTTAACTCATTTACGATAGAATGTTTTC